>JAIRZX010000186.1 GCA_031267005.1 Deltaproteobacteria bacterium | reverse complement strand
AGAGGCTGTTTATTGTGGGTGTCCATAATGATATTAATTATTCTTTTAATTATCCTGTGCCAACTAACAGTAGCGATGGATCAAATGGATTGCCTAAGTGGATCCCTGTTGGGCAGGCGCTTTCAAATATTCCTGATCCCGATATTCCGAATAATATTTTAAATCATGATTATTCAAAATATAAGTTAAGATTTAATGGGTATCTTGGACACAGGCGAATTGATCCCATGAAACCTGCGCCGACGGTTACAGCTAGAGGTGATGAAAAGGGTGGGGTTGTAGTATTGCATCATCCTAACAATGTTCGTAGAATGTCTTGTAGAGAGTTGGCAACAGTACAAAGTTTTCCCTTAGATTATGAATTTTTTGGAACAAGATCTTCAGTATATAGGCAGATAGGCAATGCTGTTCCTCCTTTGCTTGCTTATGCCATAGCCAAGCGATTTATTCAAGAATAGGTAATTATCTTAATATTTTCAGATAATTATATACCATCCCTTACATTTGTTGGTTTTAAAAGGCGTTGGGCAAATGGAAACCCTACTGAAATAATGAATAATCCCGATGTGTTTCTTGGGATATTGTATCGTATGAGAAAATTATAAAAGGGTAATTTGAAAATTAAGTTTAGTTCAACAGAATTCCAGGACGAATATTTAGATTTAATTAATGATTTTAATGGAGTGCCCAATTTCCGCTTGCCAGTCCGTTCACAAGACAGGAATAGAATGCGAAATTCTCAGCAGTATTGGAAGTCTTTAGGATTACTAGATATTAGCAGTAAGCATGATGGGATTATTCATCTTTCTGATTTCGTTAAAAAGATAGCTGATTACGAGATTGCTACAGAGGAATTTGCTTCAAAAGATTATTCAATCTTTAAAATTGACTAATGAAAGGATACAAAATAATGTGATTTGTCAATAATGGAAAGATGTGGACTTAGAAATCTATCCTTTTAGGCTGTTGCTAACTATTCTTCATGGGCTATATAAGATAAATTCTGACGACGGGTTTATTACAGCTAAAGAGTTATGTGATGTAGTTATGCCTTTGTCTGGAAAGCATGCAGAAATATCTGATTATACCAAGTTAATTTCCAAATATAGAAATAATAATATTAATAATTGCAAAGAATGGCCGAATTGTATACCTGAATGCAATGATAAGCGTATGGCAAACGAGTTTATTGTTGTTTTTGAATTAGTATGGATACAACAAAAATCCGACTATGAAAATGCAAGAGATCTGATTCGGCATTATTATTAATAATATAATAATGATTTTAAAGAAGAGATCCAACCACACCAACTTAATTTTTGAATTAAAGATAAATTTAAAGAGTACTCCGATACTGTTCTATTTGGAAGTATTGAGGATAATGTCGCTTTTCAAAAATATTATAAACAAGGCCTGGCGAGACCTGAACAAAATTTTCTTCCGGCGTGATATCTTACGTGAATTTCAAAAGTGTGTTATTACACATTTTGATATGCCTGAAGTGCTTGAGAGCGCTCATATCAAATCATTTAAATCCTTGGCAAAAGCGATATAACAAACGGGTTTGCTCTCCGGGCAGATATCCATTTGCTTTTTGATATAAATTTATTAATGATTTCTGAAACAGGTGAAGTATTATTGGCTGATCGTGTTTAAAATATATTTAGAAATATTTTTAAAAAATCTAGCGATAGGCCACATGCATAAATTTTGAAAATTTACGTTGTCGGGGGGAAAATTATACTGGTATCTGATCAATTTTGATATTTATGCCATTAAAATTATTTGACTCGATGTATATATCCATTCAAATGAGGAGATTGCAGGCTAGAAGTACGGTAAATTTGCTTGGGTATGATAGAATTGCATCTGTCAGCCGTATTGTGAAGTCTATCTGGGACAGCAATTGCAGATGAAATCAATGAGTTGGGCTGGAGCCTCTTAATGAGGGTAGAATTTCGCGTATTGGTTCTGGTAAGTCTGATCTCTTATCCTCTAATTAAGCCTTAATATTACCATTCTTAATTAAACATGAGAAAAAAGGGTGGCAGTAAATACTTAATATAGTCCCCCCATCTAATATTTATAACCATTCAGCTGCGCCCCGGCCCGGGACGCCCCCTTCTTCATAGCTGAAACAAGTGGGCCCCCGCAGGCGAAGCTGACGGCGCTCCGCGCCCGCCCTCAGGACCGGCCTTCCCTAGCATTGCGTCCAGGCCTCCCGGCTCCGGCTCCGGCAGCGTCCGGGACCCTTGCAGCATACTGGTTAGCCCTCAATGGGATTTCCCAGCCCTCGCGGCCATCTGAACTTTCCTGCGGCGGAGTCGCGGCTTGCGCTTTGAGACGGCGTTGCGGCCTGACTGGAAACTGTCGAATCATTTCTCACGGAAAGGCGCGGTCGGCGGAGGTCCGGCCCCCGTCTTTAAGACGGGCTGGCGGGACGCCCGGACGTTCCGGGGCCTATCGCGGGCAACCCTGTAGCGCGGCTGAGGCGAGTTAGGCCGAGAAAGCGCGGTTTTGCCTTACCTGGGGCGTTCTGATAGAATGGTTGTCCTGTTCCCGTTTCCCCGACATTCCGATCCCCTTTTCCGGAGATGAGTTTTTGAAGAGTTTCGAGCAAAAAGCTATATTTCGGGCCTCATCAGTCCGGAATCCCCCCCCCGCGCCAGAAGGGGCCCCTTCCCCCGCTTCCCCTCCGGGGAAGATGGGGATGCTCCGCGCCTTCCCGTCGCAGGCGCTGGCGTTCATGGCGGCGTTCGCTCTTTGCGCCTGCTCGTCGGCATCCGACGAGGAGATGGGCAGTCTCCGTGTCGAGACCGAAGCCCTGGCGGCTGAACTCACCAGGCTTAAAACAGAATCCGAGCTCCTGGACAGGGCCTTGACCAACGTCTACCGGGAGAAGGACCGGGTGGTGGACCGGCTGAACGCGCTGTCCGGGGACTTGGCTGTTAGCCCAGAGAGCCCGGATTCCGCCGTTGCGGGAGCCGAAGTCGGCGGCCAGGCGCCTGCGGCGGGCGAGGGCGGGCGCGTGGCCGCCCCTGCGGCCACGGCCGCCGAAAGGGCTCCGGCGCCGTCGCCACCGCCGGGACGGACCAAGGTCTACATAGCTCAGAAGGGCGACACGCTTTCACAGATCGCCAGAGAACACGGGACCACCATTCAGGCCATCGTGGAGCTGAACCCCAGGCTCGCAAACAGGAACGACTACATGGTCTGGGAAAGGGACTCGCTCATCCTGCCCGACTGACGAGAGTTTATGGACAGCCGCGCCGACTTCAGGAAGTGCCGCCGGGTCACCGTTAAGATCGGATCCCGGATCATCTGCAACGACCAAGGCCTCGCCTTCGACAGGCTACGCGCCTTGTCCGGCCAGGTGGACCTCCTCCGCCGCCGGGGCATGGAGGTGATCCTTGTCTCCTCCGGGGCGGTCGCCGCTGGCCGGAGGAAGCTCAAAAGCCCCCCCGGGCCCTTGACGATCCAGCGCAAGCAGGCCTACGCGGCCGCCGGCCAGGTTGCGCTCATGACCGCCTGGGAGAAGGCGCTTTCGGCCCACGACCTGAGGGCCGCTCAGATACTTTTGACGGCCGACGACTTGGCCGACCGCCATCGGTTCATCCACGCGAAGAACACCCTCTTCACGCTCCTGGAAATGAAGGCGGTTCCCGTCATTAACGAGAACGACACGGTCGCCTTGGACGAACTGAAGTTCGGGGATAACGACACCTTGGGCTCGCTCGTGGCCTCCTTGGCGGAGAGTTGCCTCTTCGTCAACCTTACCGACATTGACGGCCTCTACGACCGGGACCCCCGGGACGGTTCCCAGCCGCCCCTCATCAAGGCGGTCGAGAAGGTCGGGCCCGCCGTCCTCGCCAAGGCAGGGAAACGCGGAGGCTCACCCGAGGGCACGGGCGGCATGTACACCAAGGTCCGGGCCGCGGCCAGGCTCTCCGAGCGGGGCTTGCCGAGCGTCATAGCTAACGGGCTTACCCGCGACGTGTTGCCCAGGCTCATGGACGGGGAGGAGCTTGGCACCTTCTTCAAGCCTGCCGCCAAACCCAGGGGCGCGAAGAAACACTGGCTGGCCTTCGCGGCGCGGCCCAAGGGCAAGCTCATGGTGGACGATGGCGCCGCGAAGGCGCTCGTAAACCACGGCAAGAGCCTGCTTCCCAAGGGCGTAAAGGGCTTTGACGGCCTTTTCGCGGCGGGCGACGCCGTCACCATCGTCGACTCCGAAGGAGGGGCCGAGCTGGGCGTGGGCCTGGTCAACTACACGAGCCCGGAGCTGAAGAGCATCATGGGCCGCGCGAGCCAGGAGATCCAGGAGATCTTAGGCTTTTGCCACTCGGAAGAGGTCATCCACCGGGACAACTTGGTCATCTTCGAAAAAGCCGCCGCTAAGGCCTGAGCCCTGTTCCGGTCTCGCCCTGACAGGAGCGCCCCGGCCGAGCCAGTTGGTCTCGATCCGGGACGGTGTCCGGCGGAGCTTGGCGGCAACGGCATGGGATGCAGCTATTCGGTCGAAGAAGCGCCTGAACGGACGGGTGGAGCTGCCTCCAGAATAGGGCCGCAGAACGGGCCGCTACGGGCGGGGAGGAGTTTTTTCGAGCTTGCACCAATATATCGCTGTCTAAAGTATCGATACTATAATTATCGATAAAAATCCGTTCCGCAACGCCTCCGGTTAAGGCTTTGCCCCGACGACGCTCCGAGGTATTCGTTCACAGGGGACAAGACCACCTCGGTACCCTTGTCTCGAGCTACGGCCTCACTCCTAACCCCAATCCGCCTCCATCCCGCCTCCGGACCTCACTCCATCCCGCCTCCGGACCCTCACTCCATCCCGCCCCGGACCTCCTCCATCCCGCCCCGGACCTCCTCCAGCCCGCCCCGGACCTCCTCCATCCCGCCCCGGACCTCCTCCGTACCTCCTCCAGCCCGTCTCCGTACCTCCTCCGGCCCGCCCCGGCCTGCCCCCGGGCCTCCCCCGGACCTCCCCCGGCCTGCCTCCAGACTTCCGCCAGCCCGCCTCCAGCCTGACAAATGACTGTTTCCCCCTTGAACCTGTGAACGGATACGCTCCGATAAGATTTGCCGGGAGCGCCCGCAACTGTTTGAAAGCCTTTCCGGGGGCTTCAGGGAGCCCGGGGAGCCCCTCTGGTTGAAGCTGAACGCCTCCATTATCGAACGGCGCCCCTATTCGCTTGCGGCTTCGAAATCTCCCCGGAGAAAGCCAATCGGGCGGCGGACGGCTGGAGCTTATCCAGCTAGCATAAATCCCTTTCACGTTCCTCTGTCTGGGAAGCGAACTTCGGAGAGCTTGGAAACCCGTCTTGACACGAAGGCTCCGCGCAAATAGATTGTTAGAGGGTGACCCGAACCGTCAGGAACGGGGGGGGGCGGCGCCGCCCGCCGCGTCGCCTCCCAAAGCCCGGAACGTCCGGACACTTCCCGGATCCGTCGGCCCCAAGGCTCCCCAGCGGCTCTCTCCCGCCTCAAGCTGGCCTCCGGTCGCCTGCCCGGCCCCGGGGCTTCCGTCCGGGCCGCTGGCCTGACTCCCGGCCCTTATCGCGATCCGTCCGGCACGGACGGTCCGTCATTCCCAGCACCTGATCGCCTCTCGCGCTTCGGTGGCCTGACATCTCAGACATCCTTCGCGCTTTTGCCTCTTTCGTCCCGAAAGGCCTCCCGGTCTGCCGTGCGCGTTAGACTAATCCGGCTCGTTATGCCTTCCGTTTCCCACGTGACGCCTCTCGCTTTCCGTCTTCATCCTTCCGCTTTCAGCATTTCGCCGGCCGACGGCGCTTCAGGCGACAGAGACGGCCTGCGTCCTCCCCAAAACCATGTTTTGCCCTTGCGTCCTGCGGCCCCGGTTTTCCGGAGGCGTTCCCGGGCGCCCGAAGGCGTCCCAGTGCGCAGGGGGGCTCCCTCCGAGCCGCCGGTAACCCTGGCCCCCGGCCGTCCCGCGGCTTTGCGGGTTGCGGCAGCGGCCTTCGCCGTGTTTCTGGCGGCGCTCGCTTGCTGGCCGCAACCCCTGGAAGCCCAACAGCCGCGCACCCCGCTCCGGAGGGCGGTGGCGGGGGGGCCTCCGGACGGGCTTCCCTCCGGGCCTCCCGCGTATCTCTCGGTTCGGGACGTCACGGACGATGAAATCGAGGCGATAGAAAGGGTAAAGTCGCGCCGCAAGAGGCTGTTGTTCGCAAACGAGCGGAGTTCGGAACTGTTCAGGACCGCCGACGGCCGCCTGGGCGGGGCGGTGCCGCTCATGGCGCAGTGGCTCGCCGAGTTCTTCGGAATCGAGGTGGAAGCGCGCATCGTCAGCTGGGACAAGGTGCTGGCGGGCATGGACGACGGCACGGTGGATTTCACTGCCGAGATGACGCCTACGCCGGAGCGGGCCGGGACCTATTTCATGACGACGCCCATAGCCGAGCGCCCCATCGCGTATTTGAGGCTTCCGGAGGCGCAGCCCTTGGGGGAGATTTTAAAGACGCGGCCCGTGCGCTACGTCTATTTCGACAAGTCAGTGAACTTCAAGTCGGCCCAACACGCGGTGGAGCGCCCATACGTCGCCCACAGGAAAAGCGACCTGGCCGGGGCATGGAACGCCCTGACAAGCGGCGAGTGCGACGCCATCGTAGTGGAGTCGCCCATACAGGCCTCCTTCGACCAGTTCGGGTTAATAGAAGCCGAAGACATCCTGCCGCTTGTGACGAGCCCGGTGTCCCTTGCATCCAAGAACCCCGAGCTCGCGCCGTTCGTCTCGGCCGTGCAGAAGTATATGGACGCGTCCGGGCCGAATCCCTTCGCGGGCATATACCGCGAGGGGGCGAGCGAATACAGGCGGTCGAGGTTCCTTATTTCGCTCGGCCGGGACGAATTGAAATGGGCGGACGAAAGGACGGGGGAGGCTGCTATACCAATTCTCGTCGGGCTTGAGTACGACAACTACCCCATATGCTTTTTCAACGAGCGGGAAGGCGAGTTTCAAGGGATTGCGGTCGATATCCTAAACGAAATAAGGAGACTTACCGGACTGGACATAAGGCCGGCGAACGACAGGCCCGTCGACTGGGCCGAATTGCTGCGTGAGCTGGAGACGGGGGAGATCCAGCTCATAAGCGAGCTGTTGCGCACGCCTGAACGCCTGGGCCGCTACCACTGGACCGACGTGCCTTACATGAAAGACCGTTACTTGTTTATTTCGCTTTCCGGATTCCCCGACGTGTCTTTGTCGGACGTGCCCGGGCTCAGGGTGGGGCTAACTGAGGGAACGGCCCATTTGGAGCTGTTCACGAGGCTCTTTCCCGGCCAGGAGCGCAAGGTATTCTACCGCGACAGCTTCGTGCCGTTCAGGGCGCTCGAACTCGGTGAGATAGATCTCATGGTGGGCTCCGGGAACGATCTCCTGTCTATTACAAATTTCATGGAAAGGCCGGCGTTCAAGGCGAACCTCCCGTTAGGCATCCCGTACGAGTCGTATTTCGGCGTGTCGCTCGGGGCCCCGGAGTTAAGCGCGATTATCTCTGCGGCCCAGAAACGCGTGGACACGGAGGAAATTGTCTCCAGGTGGCGCAACAGGGTATTCGACTACCGAGGCGCCCTGGCCAGGGAACGCATGCCTTACATGGTGGCAGGCATCGCGCTGATGGCGTCCGCGATTGCCCTGTTAGGCTTGATGTTCGCGAAATCGAAAAGGACAGCTAAGGGGCTGGAGGAGACCGTTGCGGCCCGCACTTTGGAGCTTACCCGCCAGATAGCGGTGTCGGAGCGGGAGAACCGGGCCAAGAGCGACTTTCTTACCCGCACCAGCCACGAGATCAGGACCCCCATGAACGCCATCATAGGATTTTCGGAACTCGCCCAGCGCGAGTTCGGAAAGTCCAAGGGCCTTGAGTACATCCGAGGAATCAGGAGCGCGGGAGGCACCCTGCTCGCTATAATAAACGATATACTGGATTTTTCTAAAATCGAATCGGGAAGCATAAATTTCTCGTCGGAAAGGTACAGGGCGTCGTCTCTTTTAAACGACGCGATAACGCTCGCCCGTGCGCGGCTTGTCGCCAAGCCGGTCAAGCTCGTATGCCAGGTGGCGCCCGACGTGCCGCAGGAGCTGTCGGGGGATTCCGCCCGGGTGCGGCAAATCCTCATGAATCTCCTGTCAAACGCCGTCAAATATACGGATAGCGGACAAATCATTCTTTCCGTGGGCGCGCGGAAGAACGGGGAGGGGGAAGCCAGGATCGCCTTCGAGGTATCGGACACGGGTATAGGCATACGCGCGGAGGATATGGGGAAGCTTTTCGAGGAGTTCACGCGCCTGGAAGGCAAGCGGAACATCGGCGTTACCGGTACCGGGTTGGGGCTCGCCATCGCCAGAAGCCTCTGCCGGGCCATGGGCGGGGACGTAGACTGCGAGAGCGTTTACGGCGAGGGCTCCGCGTTCCGCGCCTCCTTTGTACAGAAGGTGGCGGACTGGACGCCTATGGGGCCCCTGCTCGGCGGGGAGCCGGCACCCAAGGAGTCGGCAGGGCCGAGCTTCCTGGCCCCCGAGGCTGAGGTGCTGGTGGTGGACGACTACGCGTCAAACCTGATGGTCGCGGAGGGACTGTTGGCGCCCTACGGCATGAGGCTTTCCTTCGCCGCGGGGGGGCTGGAGTCCGTGGGGCTCGTGCGGGAGCGGTCCTTCGATCTCATCCTGATGGACCACATGATGCCGGATATGGACGGCATCGAGGCCGTGAAGGCAATAAGGGACATGGAAGGCGGGCGGCACGTCCCGGTGGCGGCCTTGACCGCCAACGCGGTAGCGGGCATGCGCGAGATGTACCTCTCTAACGGTTTCGACGACTACCTTACCAAGCCTATCGACCCCGAGCGCCTGGACCGCCTCCTCGCCAGGTGGATCCCCCCCTCAAAGCGCCTGGATCCGCCCGGGCCGGACCGGGCAGGCGGCGTCGGAGAGGGCGGGGGCGGCGCCGGAGCCGCTTCAGGCAGGCCCGCTTTTGCGGGCGCTCCGGAAGGCCAGGGCGGCCCTGGCGGCGGGGACGGCCGCGGGATCGGGGGAATGCCGGAAAGCGGGGGAGGCCGGGGCGGGCTGGAGGTTACGGGGAACGGGGAGGGGCCGGAAGGGCGGGGCTGCCGGGAAGATCAGGAAAAGGGAGCGGGCGGGCCCCGGGGAGAGGTTTCGGGAACCGCTGCCGGCGCGGCTCCGGGGCTGCCCGACCTTGCGGGCGTGGACGCGGAAAAGGGCGCGGCCCGGGTAGGCGGTCCCGCCAGGTACCTTCTGCTCCTGGACGCTTTCCGGAGGGACGCGGAGGCGATCGCCGCCGGGCTGGAGTTTACGCCGGATGACGGCCAGCTGGAGCGGCTCCGCGTGGCGGCGCATGCTTTGAAAGGCGCCTGCGCCAACATAGGGGCCGCGTTCCTGTCCGCGAAAGCGGCG
Source organism: Deltaproteobacteria bacterium (assembly GCA_031267005.1). Taxonomy (GTDB): domain Bacteria; phylum Desulfobacterota; class Desulfarculia; order Adiutricales; family Adiutricaceae; genus JAIRZX01. The sequence continues at coordinate 26,665 of JAIRZX010000186.1, read as the reverse complement.
TCCCTGGAGGCGGCCTGCCGCGACGGCGACGGCAAGTTCGTCGAAAGGGAGCTCGCGCCCTTTAAAATTGGGCTGGAGCACCTGATCCTGGATATCAGGGAGCTGTCCGCCCCCGTCGTCGGCCCTGCCGCCAACGGGTCCGGAGCGTGGCTGAAGCGCGTGGACGAGGGCGGGGCGGACGAATTCAGGCGGCTTGCGGCGGTCCTTTCCGGGGCGTTGGAGGCGGGGGACATCCGTCTTGCGGACGCGCGGCTGGCGGAGCTCAGGGAGGCCGCCTCCGGGTTGGGGCTTGAAGGAGCCGTAAGCGCGCTGGCGGACGGCATGCTCGACGGGGACTTCGCGGTGGCCCAGGAAGCGCTGGACGCCTTGAAACGGGAGTTCTCGCGTTTCACGGCAAATGGCATTTGAGACGTTTCGCTTTGGCTTCGCGGACGTCGGGGCCGCGCCGTATTTTTGGGAAAGATTCGGTTCCGGACGGGGAGGGGCTTGCTTTCCGCAGTTCCTTTGTTTTCCTTTCCCTATTTTTCTTCTTCTTTTTCCCGGTTTTCCCTGAAAACTCTTTGTTGGAATACGGTATATGCCGCAATTCGAACCTGTAAAATTTAGGATGGTAATCAATCGCCCCCCGCCGTCAAATTTGCCGGAGGCCAGTCAGGCGTGAAGCATGATTCACATGCTTTCAGATGGCGCCATAATCGAATTTACTGCCGCCTTATTATAATCTTTTTCAAAACAACAAAAATCACTTGAAGCCATATTACGGATTTTATTTCATAACATGCTATATTTAATTTCCAATTTCAGATTTTTGTGCGAAGGCGGGTTAGTATGATTTATGGAAGGCCGCCCCCCCCCGCCCGTCTCCCGGAACTGCGGGAACGCGCGTTTCCAGCCGCATTCGGGCTGGCGGGCAGCCGCTCTTGACTTTATCGACCCTGGCAATATAATTAAAATTGTCTCAAGTCAAACTGGCTCAGGGCGTGGCTTTCCGGCATATTTCCGGAATCTCACTTGAAGCCCTGGTTTGGGGTTTTGCCTGCGGCCCGTCGCCCGACAAGCCCTCCGGCGAGGAAAGCCTCCCCCGGGCTCGTCCGGGCGAGGTCTTGGGTTTCCTTTCCGGGCCCGGCCCCGCTTTTCTCCCCCCGACGGAACCTTTCCCCGCAACCAGTTGCAAAGTTTCCTGAAAGGCACCGGTTGCGGCCTAACCGGCCTGCCAGGCCTACCAGGCCTACACGGCATGCTTCCGGTCGGCCCCGCGCCTGTCTCCCGCCTTCCGGCCCGGCCCTGCCTCCCGGCGTAAGCCTTCCCGTCGCTGGGCGCTCCGCCCCGGCGCTTTCGCGGACCTTTTTTGCCGCCGTCCTCCCAAGCCTTAGTTATCCGGAGCGGTTTGCCCGGCCCTAAGCGCGGCCGGGCCGCGATTTTCGCCTAGCCCCCGAGCTTACCCCGCCGGCTGCGGGCCCAGGGCCCGGCCGGCCCGGCTCCGCGAGCCTTAACCCAAGCCCGGTCCGTCACCCGCCTCCCCCGCAGCGTCGGCGGCGACCGCCCGCCGGAACGTAGCGCGGAGGCCTACCCGAGCCAGTCGCCGAGCAAGCGATGCACCCAATCCCCAAAGCTGTCCTGAGCCCGCGCCTGCTTGCGGCCGTCGCACTCCTGGCGGCGGCGTGCGGGGCGGCGCTGTTTCCGACCTCTTTCGGCTGGGCCCAGAGGGACGCCGCCGCCCCCGGCGGGCCCGCCGGGCTCCGGGCGGGGGAGGGGGACCAGGGGGGCGCCCTTCCGGGCGGGAGCGCGGCGGCCCGGCCGGGGTACATGGACGTGCCCGGCGTGACGCGGGAGGAGATAGACGCCATCGAGGGCGTTAAAGCCTCGCGGGGCAAGCTGGTCTTCGCGAACTCGAACAGCTCCGAGCTCTTCATGACGGTGGAAGGCCGCCCGGGCGGGGCCGGGGTCTACATCTGCGAGTGGCTGACCGCCTTCTTCGGGGTAAGGGTGAAGGCCGAGATCCTCCCCTGGAACCGCATCGTGGGCGGGCTTTCGGACGGGAGCGTCGATTTCACGTCCGAGATGACCCCCACCCCGGAACGGCGCAAGGTTTACTTCATGACCACGCCCGTAGCCGAGCGGACGCTGCAGTACATGAGGATGCCCGGAGCGAGGCCTTTTTCCGAGATACTCGCGACGCGGCCGGTGCGCTACGCCTACCTTCTCGGGACGGTCAACTTCGAAATGGCCAGGAGCTCCGTCGAGAAGCCCTACGTGGCCCAGACCGTGCGCGACGTCGGCGAGGCGTGGAGGGCCCTGTCCTCGGGCAGGGTGGACGCCTTCGTGTCCGAGGCCCAGGCGAAGGCTACCTTTGATCCTTTCGGGGAGGTGGAAACCGAGAACATCCTCCCCATGGTGACAAGCGAGGTCGCGCTGACCGCCAGGAACCCGGAGCTCGCGCCTTTCATCTCGGCCGTCCAGAAGCATCTTGACCACAGCGGCAGGGCCTCTTTCCAGGCGCTGTACCGCGAGGGGAACCGCGATTACGTCCGTACGCGGTTTTTGGCGTCCCTGACACGCCCGGAGCAGGAATGGCTTAAGAGGCGGGCCGGGGAGGGCCCGATCCCGGTCGCCATGGAGAACGACAACTACCCCGTCTGCTTCTACAACGAGCGGGAAAAGGAGTTCCAGGGAGTAGCCGTCGATATCCTAAAGGAGATCCGGGACATGACCGGGCTGGAGTTCGTGCACGCCTTCAGCGGCCCCGCGGCCTGGGACGAGATCGTCTCGCGCCTGGAATCCGGAAGCGTCTCGCTCGTGACGGAACTCGTGCGGACCCCGGACAGGGAGGGCAGGTTCCTGTGGGCGGACCAGCCCTACATGACCGACCGCTACGCCTTCCTGTCCCTGACCGGCTTCCCGGACGTGACCCTCATGGACGTTCCGAACCTGAGGGTGGGGATCACGGAGAAGTCCGCCTACGCCGAACTGTTTTGGAAATGGTACCCCGAGCACCCCAACACGGTAAACTACAAGGACATCACCTTGCCCTTCGCCGGGCTGGAGCGCGGCGAGGTGGATCTGGTGATGGGCACCCACAACGAGCTCCTGGCCATGACCAACTACCTCGAACGGCCGTACTTCAAGGTCAACATCGCAATCGACCGCCACTACGAGTCGTTCTTCGGCATAACCTCCTCGGAGACGGAGTTAAGGGCGATCGTTTCCAAGGCCCAGGCGCTCGTAGGCGCGGAGGAGATCGCGTCAAGGTGGCGCACCAGGGTCTTCGACTACCGCGGGGCCCTCGCGAGGGCCAGGATGCCCTTCATGGCGGCCGGGCTGGGACTCCTTGCCTTCGTGATAGTGCTCCTGACCGTCATGTTCATGAAATCCCGCCGCGCCGGAAGGTTCCTCGAGGAGGCGGTAAGCTCGCGCACAGAGGAGCTGACGCGCCAGATAGGCATATCCGAGCGGGCGTCCAAGGCCAAAAGCGACTTTTTGGCCCGCACCAGCCACGAGATCCGCACCCCCATGAACGCCATCATTGGGTTTTCGGAACTCGCCCAGCGCGAGTACGGCAAGCCCAAGGCGCTGGAGTATATCCAGGGCATAAGGAGCGCCGGGGCGAGCCTGCTCACCATAATTAACGACATCCTGGACTTCTCGAAGATAGAGTCCGGAAGCCTCCAGCTGGCGCCATCGCGCTACAGGGCGTCGTCGCTTCTAAACGACGCGATAACGCTCATCCGCGTGAGGATGAGCGAGAAGCCCGTCAAGTTCGTGGCCGACGTCTCCCCGGACATCCCCTCCTCCATGACCGGCGATTCCGGGCGCATACGGCAGATCCTCCTAAACCTCCTCTCCAACGCGGTGAAGTACACCGAGAGGGGGCATATACGCCTGAGCGTGCGCGCGGACAAGACCGGGGAAGAAGAGGCGAGGCTCACCTTCGAGGTGCAGGACACCGGGGTGGGCATCAGGAAGGAGGACCTGGAAAGGCTGTTCAGGGAATTCACCCGCCTCGACGAGAAGCGCAACAGCGCGGTGGAAGGCACCGGGCTGGGGCTCGCCATCGCCAGGAGCCTCTGCCGGGCCATGGGGGGGGACATCGAGGCCGAGAGTTCCTACGGCGAGGGATCGATGTTCCGCGCCCGGATCTTCCAGAAGGTCACCGACTGGACTCCTCTGGGGCCTCTCGCGGAGGAGCACGGGGAGGTGGAAGAGGCCAGGCGCGCGACCTTCACGGCACCGGGCGCCGAGATCCTCATCGTGGACGACTACGCTTCTAACCTCATGGTGGCTGAAGGCCTGCTGGCCCCCTACAGCATGAGGCTCTCCTTCGCCTCGGGCGGCCTCGAGGCCGTGGGCCTCGTGCGGGAGCATCCCTTCGATCTGATCCTGATGGACCACATGATGCCCGAGATGGACGGGATCGAGGCCATGAAGGCGGTAAGGGGCTTAGAGGGCGGCCGCGATATCCCAGTCGTGGCGCTTACCGCAAACGCCGTGGCGGGCATGCGCGAGATGTACCTTGAAAACGGCTTCGACGACTTCCTTTCCAAGCCCATCGACCCGGCCCGGCTGGACGCCGTCCTGTCTCGGTGGATCCCGCCCTCCAAGCGCCGCGGCGCCCCAGCCGCGGGCGCCTTGCCGGGGGGCGCAGCCCCTGGGGCCCAGGGCCCGGCGGGGGAGGCCTCCACCCCGGTCCCGGTCCTGGAGGACGTGGACTCCGGCCTCGGCGCGGCCAGGGCGGGGGGAGCGGCGAGGTACCTGAAGCTCCTGGAGACCTTCCGGAGGGACGTGGCCGGGAGCGCCTATATCTTGAAGGCGGCGCCCGGCCCCGACTCAACGGACCGCTTCGCGGTCGTCGTGCATGCCTTGAAAAGCGCTTTGGCGAACATAGGCGCCGGCCCCTTGTCGGCCCGGGCCGCCGCCCTGGAGGCGGCCTGCCGCGATGGCGACCAAGGTTTCATCGTCAGGAAGCTCCCCCCCTTCAGGGAACGGCTGGAGCGACTTGCCCAGAGCATCTTGGACCTTTCGCCCCTCCCCGGCGGCGGCGGGAGCCCGCCCGAGGCCCCTTCGGCGCCCTCCCCCGGCCGGCCCGCGCCGGATTTTGGGGCCCTGGCGGCCGGCCTCGCGGACGCCATCGAGGCCAGCGACTTCCCCCGCGTGGACGAGGTGCTGGCTCGCCTCCAGGACGCTGCGGCCTCGGCCGGTTCTCCGGGATTGCGCGACGCAGTGGACGCCGTATCGGACGACATCCTGGTCGGCGACTTCGTGAAGGCGCTGGACGGCCTTACGGCTATGAGGGACGAGAGCCGGGCGACTCGCTAGCGACCGCTCTGGCCGGCGTCCTTCCTGACGGCCCTTGCCCGTCCCGTGCCCCAACCCCACGGCGGCTTTTCCCCTTCCCGTCGCCGCTGGCCCTTGGCCCCGGCCGCCTTTACCTTTCCCCTTGGCCCCGGCCGCCTTTTCCTTTCCCCTTGGCCCTCTTTTTCCATTGGCGGCCATGCCGCTCGCCTCTCTCCACGCCGCCCCTTCAGGAGCGGTTCCGGAGCGGGAGGCTCCGCGCCTGATCCTCCCGGTTACAGGCCCGAACTTTCCTTGCCCGAACAAAGCCCCGTTCCCCCCCCCAAGACAGCCCGGATTTTACCGTCAGCCCCGCTAACCTCCGCCCCCTTCCGTCGGTCCCCGGGGACGCCTAGTCCCGCCCGTCCCTGCCGTCTGCCCCCTGGGCCGTCGCTTGCCGCCCGAACTGCCGGGCCGATCGCTCAACTATGCCATCCCCCAAGCCGCATATGGCCTTCTATGCCTTCATCGCCGCCTTCGCCTTCGCGGCGGCGGCGTCCCATGGCGCGTCGCGGGCCCAGGCCCCGGACGGCCGCCTTGGAGGCTTCGCCGAAACGGAGGCCGAAGCGGAGGCTGGCGGGGCGGAGGACGCGGGAGTCGCCGCGGACGCGGGGGCGGCGGGCTTGCCGGGAGGGCGGCCGGGCTATCTGGACGTGCCGGGCGTCACGCAAGGGGAGATAGACGCCATCGAGCTGGTGAAGGCCGCCAGGAAGGAGCTGGTGTTCGCCAACGAGCGAAGCTCGGAGATGTTCGTAAGCGTGGACGGGCGCGTCGGCGGGACGGGGGTGATTTTTTGCGAGTGGCTTACGGGCTTTTTCGGGATACGCTTCAGGCCGGAGGTGTTGGAACGGGGCGAGGCGCCTGAGGCCCTGGACGACGGCTCGGCGGACTTTACGACCGACATGGCCCCTGCGCCGGAGCGCAAGGCGGACTATTTCATGACCTCCGCCGTCTTCGAGAGGCCGATTCAGTACATGAGGATCCCCGGCGCTATGCCTTTCCAGGAGATCTTAAACAACCGCCCGCTCCGCTACGCCTACTTGCGGGGTTCCCCCGCTTTCCCGGCGGCCAGGGAGTCGGTGGCCGGGCCCTACGTGGCCGTCTCCGTAAAGGACTTCCGCGAGGCGTGGAAGAGGCTAAGGGCCGGGGAGGCGGACGCCTTCGTGGCCGGGGCCCCTGAGCGGGCCGGCTTCGATCCCTACGGCGAGGTGGCGGCGGAGACCGTATTGCCCATGGTCACGAGCGAGGGGGCCGTTGCGGCCCGGAAACCCGAGCTCGCGGCCTTCGTGGGCGTACTCGAAAAGGGTCTCCAGGCGGGCGGGCGGGCCCCTTTCCAGGAGATTTCCCGGCTCGGGCGGCGCGACTACGCCCGGGCGAGGTTACTGGCGTCTCTGACCCGCTCCGAGCTGGAGTGGGTCAAAAACAGGCTGGACGGCGGCATGCCGGTATTCGCGGGGCTGGAGTACGACAACTACCCCGCGAGCTTTTACAACGAGCGCGAGGGCGAGTTCCAGGGCGTCGCGGTGGACATACTGAAGGAAATTAGCGATCTGACCGGCCTCGACATCAGGGGCGGGCACGACGGGCCCGTGCCCTGGGCAGAATCGCTCGCGGCGCTAGAGAGCGGCGAGATAGCCGTCTTGAGCGAGCTGGTGCGGACCCCGGAACGCGAGGGCAGGTACCTGTGGACCGACGCGCCGTACATGGCAGACCGCTACGCCTTCCTGTCGCTTTCGGGGTTCCCGGACGTGGGCATCGCGGACGTCCCGGAACTCCGCGTCGGGCTGAGTTCCGGGACGGCGGCGGCCGAGCTCTTCCGGAGCTGGTTCCCCGGGCACCGGCGCTCCGTCACCTACCGGGACAACATCGAGCCGTACGGAGGGTTGGAGCGCGGCGAGATCGATTTGGTGATGGGGACCAGAAACGAGCTCCTGGCCATGACCAACTACATGGAGCGGCCTTTTTTCAAGGTGAACTTCACCGTGGAGGAGATGAGCTACGACTCGTACTTCGGGATCAGCCCCAGGGAACCCCTGTTCGGATCCGTCGTCTCCAAGGCGCAGAAGCTGGTGGACGTCCCCGAGATCGTCGCCAGGTGGCGGGTCAGGGTCTTCGACTACCGGGGCGCCCTGGCCCGGGCCCGCATGCCGTTCATGGCGGCCGGGCTTGGGCTCCTGGCCCTGGTCATCATGCTCCTGGCCGTGATGTTCGCCCGCTCGAGGCGTTCGGGCCGGGTTTTGGAGGAGGCGGTGAGCCGCCGCACGGAAGAGCTTTCGCGCCAGATAGCCTTGTCGGAACAGGCGTCCAGGGCCAAAAGCGAGTTTCTGGCCCGCACGAGCCACGAGATCAGGACCCCCATGAACGCGATAATAGGGTTCAGCGAGCTGGCGCGCAGGACGCACGGCCAGCCGAAGTGCCTGGAGTACATAGACGGCATACGGAGCGCCGGGGGGAACCTGCTGACGATTATTAACGACATCCTGGACTTTTCCAAGATAGAGTCCGGGAGCCTCAACCTGGTTCCCGCGCGGTACGGGACGGCGAGGCTGTTAAACGACGCGCTGACGCTTATCCGGGCGCGCCTGGGGGAGAAGCCGGTCCGCCTGAAGCTGGCGGTATCCCCGGACATCCCGGCGCACATGACCGGGGACTACGGCCGCATCCGGCAGATACTGCTAAACTTGCTTTCCAATTCGGTAAAATACACGCACCGCGGGCACATAAGGCTCGCCGTGAACGCCGTCCGGGCCGGCGAGGGGCGCGCCGAGCTGCGCATAGAGGTGAAGGACACCGGCGTCGGCATCCGGGGCGAGGATCTGGACAAGCTCTTCGGGGAGTTCATCCGCCTTGACGAGAAGCGCAACACCGGCGTGGAGGGGACCGGGCTGGGTTTGGCCATAACGAGAAGGCTTTGCCGCGCGATGGGCGGGGACGCGAGCGCCGAAAGCGTCTACGGCCAGGGCTCGACGTTCCGGGCGCGGGTCGTCCAGGAGGCTGGCGACTGGACTCCGATGGGGCCTTTGGAGGAGGAGCCGGGCGACAGGGGGGCGCCGCGCCCGGCGAGTTTTTCGGCCCCCGGCGCGCACGTGCTGGTGGCTGACGACTACGCCTCGAACCTCATGGTGGCCGAGGGGCTCCTGCTCCCCTACGGCATGAGCCTGTCCTTCGCCTCCGGGGGCCTGGAGGCGGTGGGGCTCGCCCGGGAGCGGCGCTTCGACCTCGTCCTGATGGATCACCTCATGCCAGAAATGGACGGCGTCGAGGCGTTGAAGGCCATAAAGGAGCTGCCCGGCGGCAGGGAGGTGCCGGTGGCGGCGCTCACCGCCAACGCCGCGTTCGCCATGCGCGTGAGCTACCTGGAGCTCGGCTTTGACGACTACCTCGCCAAGCCTTTGGACCCCGAGGCCCTGGACAGGCTTCTCGTCCGCTGGATCCCCCTGTCGTTGCGCCGCCCGGCCCCCGCCCCGGGAACGTACCCCGGCGGCGCGGCGGGGAGTTCCTTCGACGGGCCCCTCGTCCGGCCGGCCCGGGGATGGGCCGGGCTCGCCGCCTTGGAGGGCGTGGACGTGAAGCTGGGGGCAGCCAGGGCCGGGGGCACCGCCAGGTACGCGAAGGCGCTGGAGGCCTTCCGCAAGGACGCCTTGGAGTTTTGCGACGCCTTGGCGGGCGCCCCGGGCGCTTGCGGGGGGGAGGCCTTCGCCGCAAAGGTGCATTCCGTCAAAAGCGCCTGCGGGAACATAGGGGCGGTCCCGTTGTCGTTGAGGGCCGCCGCCCTGGAAAAGGCCGGGCGCGAGGGGAACCTGCCCTTCATAGAGAAAAGGCTCGGCGCGTTCAAGGAGAGCCTGGCTGCCCTGGCAGGGGCCCTGACGGATCTGGACCCCGCCGTCCACCTGGCTTCCCTGGAACCGGAGTTCTTGGGGGGGGAGCGGGGGGGAGAAGGTTCCCCTGAAACCGGCTCCCCCGAAGCCGGCGTGTAGCCCGGGCTCTCAGGCGGCGGGGAGCGGGCGTTGGGACCGTTCGCCGAATTCAAACGTAATTGCCGCCGAGTATTATCCGGCCTCGGAGGCGAGCCGAGCGTCTGACGGAAACGCGGGCGGGGGAATAATTGCCGCTCGCCATGGCCTTCGTTCGCGGGAGGGGTAAGGGGGGCGGACGGAATTGAGCTTGGCGGCATTTGCGGATGCCGGGCGCCGTCGCCAGAACGGGGAAAAGTTCCGGGACAACCGCCCGAGGGGCGGCAAGTTACGGGACGTGGAATTTTTTTTTCAAATACACTATGCAGTCGCCCAAAATTTAGAGTAGCCATTCACGTGCAAGGGCGGGGGTTTTCATGGAATTTCATAGGGGACAAGGCGGAACTGACTATCCAGTAAATCCGGTTTATTCCAGTTGGACGACATGTTTTCGAAAACCACGCAAATAGTAATGCCGTCTGCGTCGATAAGGCTTACTTTTTCCCGATGCTCAGGAAGACAGGCGAATTCGTCTTTGAGCATGAAATATTTTCTTGAGGAGCGGATCCCCCCGGCGCTCCGCATGCCGCGCGCTGCTTGCGGCGCCTTTCACGGGTCGGGGCGGCGAATGTCCCGCATGATCGTGTAGGCAGGGACCGGGATGCGGGTAAGGGGTATAAGGGGAGCCGCGCCGCCGTTCCCCGCGGGCTGGGACTGGATACGGGGAAGGTGGATAAAGGGAACCGCGCCGCCGGTCCCGGCGGACGGGGGCGTATATTGACATGCGAACCGGCATGTTCTAACTTAAGAAACGAAAGCGACTCTCCATCAGCGTGCCCGCGGCCGGCGGGCTTCCGTCTTGCGGGCGGCTTCCAGGCCTCCGTCCCCGTAACGCGGGCCGGTTCCCTTACCGCGCCGCCGGGGCTCCGCCCTTCGCGCGGGGAGACGGGCGGACGCCCGAGCCGCGCCGTGTTACGCGGCGCTCCCGTCCCGGGCGGGCGGCTCCCCACGGCGGCGGGATTCCAGAGCAAATATGCCAAAACGCATGCCAGCCGCGGCCCTTTGCGCCCTGTCAGCCCTGCTCGCGGCTTCGGCGCTGATTGCGTCGGCTGAGCTCCGGGCTCAGCGGCCGACGGCCCCGCTTCCCGCTGCCGGACGGGGCCACACCGACGGGAGGCCGGGATATCTCGACGTCCCGGGCCTGACCGGCGAGGAGATCGCGGCCATAGAGGGCGTCAAGGCTTCCAGGAGTTCGCTCGTGCTGGGAAACGAGCGCTCCGTCGAGCTCTTCCCAGCCGAGGACGGGCGCCCGGCGGGGGCCGCGGCGCTCATGTGCGAGTGGCTGACCGCCTTCTACGGCATCAGGTTCGAGCCCGCCATGCTGCCCTGGCGTTCGGCGCTTTCGGGGCTCCGCGACGGCGCGGTGGACTTCGCCCTCGAAATAAGCCCTACCCCGGAGCGGCGCGGGATCTATTTCATGACGGGCGCCCTGGTGGAGCGGCCCGTCCAGTACCTCAGGCTCCCGGGGGCGAGGCCCTTCCGCGAGATCCTGGCCGTGAGGCCCGTGCGCTACGCCCACGCCCAAGGGGCGGTAAATTTCCGGGCGGCCAGGCGGTCCCTGGAAAGGCCGTACTTGGCCTACAGCGCGAAGGACGTCCGCGAGGCCTGGGAAATGCTCGCTTCCGGGCGGGCGGACGCCTTCGTCGCCGAAGCCCCCGCCGCCGGGGCCTTCGATCCCTACGGGGAGGTTTCGGGGGAGGACCTCTTTCCGGTCGTGACGAGCGAGGCGGCGCTGGCGACGGCGAAGCCGGAACTGGAGAGCTTCGTCTCCGTCCTCCAGAAAAGCGTCGAGGCCGGGGGCCGGGCCCGTTTCAGGGAGATTTACCGCCAGGGCCGCAGGGAGCACACGCGCTCGCGCTTCAGGAGATCCCTTACCCCGGACGAGCGGGACTGGGTGGGCGAAAGGCGCCTGGCCGGGAAGCCCGTCGCGGCCGGGCTGGCAGCGGACGACTATCCCGCGAGCTTCTTCAACCTGCGGGAGGGGGAGTTCCAGGGGGTGGCGCCCGATGTCTTATACGAGATCGGCGATTTGGCCGGGCTGGAAATCAGGGCGGCGCGGGGCGCGGGCCTTTCCGGCGCGGGGGCCAGGGAGGCATTGGCGGCCGGCGAAATCGAGATAGCGGGCTCCCTTCCGGGCGGGCGGAAGAACTGGGAGGGGGCGCTCGCGGCGGACGAGCCGTACATGTCCGACGGCTACGCCTTCCTGTCCCTCGCGGGCTTCCCGGAGGCGGGCATGGGGGACGTTCCGGACCTGAAGGTGGGGCTGGCGGCGGGCTCCGAGGCGGCCGAGCTGTTCCGGAGCTGGTTTCCGGACCACAGGAGCGCTATGGAGTACCCGGGCGTCCAGGAGGCCTTTTCGGCGCTGGAAAGCGGGGAGGCGGAGCTGGTGCTGGGGACCCGCGACGAGCTCCTGGCCATGACCAACTACTTGGAAAAGCCCTATTTCAAGGTGAACTTCGCGGTCGTGGGCGGGAGGCGCGACGCCTACTTCGGGGTGGCGCCCAATGAGCCCCGCCTGAGGGCGGTGCTGAGCAAGGCCCAAAGGCTGGTGGACGCCGACGGGATCGCCTCCCGTTGGAGGTCCAGGGTCTTCGACTACAGGGGGGCGCTCGCCAGGGCGCGGATGCCCTACATGGCGGGGGGCCTGGGGCTCCTGGCGGCCCTCATCCTGCTCCTGGCCTGCATGTCCGCGAGGTCCATCAAGGCGGGGAGGCTTTTGGAGGAAGCCGTGGCCGCCCGCACCTCGGAGCTCGTAAGCCGCGGGGACGAGCTCGCCCGGCACATAGCCATAGCCGAACAGGCCTCCCGGGCCAAGAGCGACTTCCTGGCCCGCACCAGCCACGAGATCCGCACCCCCATGAACGCCATCATAGGCTTTTCCGAACTCGCCCAGCGCGAGCGCGGGGGCCCCAAGTCGCTCGAGTACATCAGGGCCATAAGGAGCGCGGGGGCGAGCCTGCTCACGATCATAAACGACATCCTGGACTTCTCGAAGATAGAGTCCGGGGCCTTGAGGATCGCACCCGCCCGGTACAGGCCCGCCTCGCTCTTCAACGACGCGATAATGCTCTTCCGGGTGCGTATAGGCGAGAAGCCCGTTAGGCTCGTGGCGGACGTCTCCCCCGGCATACCGTCCTCCATGGTAGGCGACTCCGGGCGCGTGAGGCAGATCCTCCTCAACCTGCTTTCCAACGCCGTGAAGTACACGAGGGAGGGGAGGATCGACCTGAGCGTGAGGGCCGGGCGCATCAGCGAGGACGAGGCGCTCCTGACCTTCGAGGTGAAGGACACCGGCGTCGGCATCCGCGCGGAGGATTTGCCCAGGCTCTTCGGGGAGTTCACCCGCCTCGACGAGAAGCGCAACAGCGGGTTGGAGGGCACGGGGCTGGGGCTCGCCATCGCGAGGCGCCTGTGCAGGGCCATGGGCGGGGACGTGGAGGCGGAGAGCGTCTACGGCGAAGGCTCCTCCTTCCAGGCGAGCATGGTCCAGAAGGTCTGCGACTGGAGCCCCATGGGCCGCCTGGCGGACGAACGCGACGGCGGCGACGCCTCCGCGGCCAGCTTCACCGCCCCGGAGGCCGAAGTGCTGGTCGTGGACGACATCTCCTCCAACCTCTTGGTAGCGGAGGGGTTGCTCGCGCCCTACGGCATGCGGGTGACGCTCGCCTCCGGGGGCTTGGAATCGGTGGCGCTCCTACGCGACCGCTTTTTCGATCTCGTGCTGATGGACCACATGATGCCTGAAATGGACGGAATCGAGGCCGCGAGGAACATAAGGGCCATGGAAGGGGGGAACGACGCCGTGATAGTGGCGCTCACGGCCAACGCGGTGAGCGGAATGCGCGAGATGTACCTGGACAACGGCTTCGACGACTTCCTTCCGAAGCCGATCGACCCCGGGCGCCTGGACAGGCTCCTTTACCGATGGCTCCCGGCCTCGAAGCGCCGCGACGCGGCCGCCTCGGGCGCCCCCGGCGCCGTCCGGGAACGGGACGGCGCTTCCGGCGACGGCGCTCCAACGGCGGACGGGGCCCGTGACGCCTCGGCGCCCTCGGGTTCGGCCACGCCCGCCCCGCCTGTACCTTCGGCCCCGCCTGTCGGTTCGCCCGTTCGCCCCTCGGCACTGGAGGGGGTGGACATCCAGGCGGGGGTCGCCCGCGCCGGGGGCTCGGCCAGGTACATGCTGATCCTTAAGGCCTTCGTCAAGGACGCCGAGGGGGCCATGGGAAACCTGGAGGGCGCCCCGGACGGGGACTCGGCGGGGAGCTTCGCGATGGCGGCCCACGCGCTCAAAGGCGCCTTGGGGGCTATCGGGGCCCCCTCCCTCGCCGGGATGGCCGCCGAGCTGGAATCGCGCTTGCGGGCGGGCGATCTCGGAGCGGCCGGGGTTCTCGTCCCGCCGTTCAGGGAAAGCCTGGGAAAGCTCGTCAAAGGCATATCGGAGCTTAACGGGGGCGCTCATTCCGAAAGCGTCCCTCCGGCGGGCGGGCAGGACGCGGGAGCCTCGGCGGGAGCCCGCGCCGACGGACCGGCAAAAGCGGCAACTGGCGCCTCGTCGATCGCGGGGGAGGCCCGGGCGCCGGGGGAGGAGCGGAAGGACGGGGAGGAGTTGGACGCCAGCAAAGACGCGGCGGCTTCGGCCTCCGCGCTTGCCAAGGGGGCCGAGGCGCTTGCGAAAGGGGTCCTGGAGGCGGATCCGGAGGGACTCCGCATGAGCCTTTCGCCGGGGAGGAAGGCGGTCTTGAAGGCGCTCATCGAGGGTCTGGCCGACGCCCTGGAGTCCCGAGGCTTCCTTGAAGGGGGAGTCCCGGGGCTTCCTTGTGGGGGAGGAGGGGACGGACTTGCCCGGGGAGGCGCGGAGGCCGGGCGGGGCGGCGCGGCGCCGGAAAGCCGGAACGGGTCCCCGGACAGGGCGGCGTCCGGCATCCTGACCGGCGACTTCGGAAAGGCCCGGGAGGCGTTCGGGCCGGCCAAAGGGTTCCGGAAGAGTTCGTGACGCGCCCTGGGCGGGCGTTGGCGGGCGGGGTCGCGGCGTTTCCCTCGCGGGCCGGGAAACGGGCTCCGGGGGGGGCGGGCTTCCGCCTGGCCGTCGCCTTCCGTGCGGAACCGGCCGAACGGGCTTGCGGCGTTTTTATAGCGGAGCGGCCCCGGGCGCCATGCGCATGAAGCGCGCGATATGCGGCGCCTTACGCGGGCCGGGGCACATCCTGGAGCGTGGGGTAAAGTAACTGGAAGGGCTACGGGGAAAACGGGGGGAAAATTTTCCGCTGGAGTTTGGAGTCGGAATTGACAAACAGGCGCCGGTCAAATATCGTTATTGGAATGGCGCCTGTACGGTTCCCCGTCATATAGGCGGGAATCGGGGAAGCGGCGCTCCCGGCCGCGAGCGCTCCGGAAGGCCGGCAGGCTCCGGAAGCCATCGGATGCCTTCCGGAAGGCCCATGAACCTTCCGCCCGCGAAAAGGCCTCGTCACGCGGCTTAGGCTAACGGTCGCAAGGTGCCTAGGCTAACGGCCGCAAGGCGGCGCCTAGCCGAAACGGTCGGCTTCCGCCCGGCAGGGCGGGCAAGGACAGCGTCGGACGTCGTGGCGCCGTTGCCGCCAGTTGCGCTTTGCGACATGGCCCACGCGCGGCGCGCCGGGCCGGTCGTTTCCCGTCTGCCGGACAGCCGTAACGTCCCTTTTCGCGCCAGCGGTTCCGCCGGGAACGGCGAAGCTCCCGCGAAACAGGTCTTAAGCGGTGAGGCCGTTAAGGCGAAAAGAGCCGTTATTCCGAAACGCGCGGCCTTTCCGGCGGAAGCCTCCGCGGGAGGGCCTTTCGTCCTCCCCGGGGCGGCGCCCCTAAACGGGGGCCGCGGCGGGTCGCCCGGATACGGCAGGGAGTTCAACAATTTCAGAAAGCGACTCGGGCAGCCGCGTCCCCCCGCCTTCCCGGCGGGCTTCAGGGAGAGCGGACCCGCCCTGCAACCGGGGAGTCCCAGGCCCCGAAACCCCCTCCGGGGTACGTCCGGAGGGGGCTAACAGCTCACTTTGAATTCTCCCCGCCGGAACGCCAGCCGTGCCCGGCGGGGCGCTGTCCGGGCCGCCTATGCCTCGCAGAAAGAATGTCTCAGGGTCCAGGGCCTTTGCCGCCTTCGCGATCCTCTTCGGATTTTTGGCGCTTTCCTTCGGCGCCGGGGAGCCATACGCCCAGCAGCCGCGCACGCCGCTGGCCAAGCCCGGGGAGCACGGGCCTTCCGTCCGCCCGGGCTACCTGGACGTGCCCGGGATAACCCGGGAGGAGGCGGACGCCATAGAGAGCGTCAAGGCCGGCCGCCGGGCCCTGTTCTTCGCGGGGGAGCGGAGTTCGGAGCTGTTCCCGACCGTGGACGGCAAGACAGGCGGGGCCGGGGTGCTCTTGTGCGACTGGCTCTCCGAGTTCTTCGGCATAACCTTCGAGACGGCCATACTTTCCCGCGAGGGGATAGCGGAAGGGTTAAAGTCCGGCGCCGTTGACTTCACGGCCGCTACTTCCGCCGGGAGGCTCAGGGGGAAGCAGCCCTACGCCACCACCCCCATAGCCGACCGCCCCATCCAGTACATCAGGCTTCCGGGCTCCAGGCCCATTCCGGAGATAGCGGCCGGGCGCGCGGTGCGCTTCGCCTACCTGAGGGGCTCCGGCGACTTCAAGGCGGCAAGGGAAGCGGTCGAGAAGCCTTACGTCGCCATCGGGGTGAACGACGCCGGGGACGCCTGGAGGGCGCTTTCCACCGGCAAGGCCGACGCCGTGGTGGCCGAGGCCCCCTTCCGCGCCGCCTTCGACCCCTACGGGGAGGTGACGGCCGAGAACATCCTGCCCATGGTGACGGTGGAGGTTGCCCTGGCGGCCCGCAAGCCCGAGCTCTCGCCCCTGGTGTCGGCAGTCCAGAAGCGGCTCGACCAGGGCGGGCGGGCACCCTTCCAGGAGATCTGGCGCAGGGGGCGCAGGGAGTACGTGCGCGACAGGTTCCTGGCTTCCCTCACCCCGGAGGAGCTGAACTGGAGGAGCGGGCGTATAAGGCGGGGGGAGCCGGTGCTGGCCGGCTTCGAGCACGACAACTACCCGATGAGCTTCTGGAACGCCCGGGAGGGGGAGTTCCAAGGGGCGGCGGTGGACGTGCTGCGCGAGATCGCCGACTTGAGCGGCCTGGACATCAGGCCCGGCCACGACGGTCCGGTCGGGTGGGAGGAGTCCCTCGCGGCGCTGGAGACAGGAAAGGTATCCGTCTTGAGCGAGCTTTTGAGGGCGCCCGAGAGGGAGGGCAGGTTCCTGTGGACCGACGCCCCCTACGTAGTCGACCGTTACGCCTTCCTGTCGTTGACGGGCTTCCCGGACATAGCCATAGAGGACGTGCCGGACCTGCGCGTCGGCCTGAGCGCGGGCACGGCCAAGACGGAGCTTTTCTGGGCGTGGTTTCCGGGCCACAGGAGAACGGTGACCTACGACGACAACACCGGGCCCTACGGCGGGCTCGAACGCGGGGAAGTCGATCTGGTAATGGGGACCAGAAACGAGCTCCTGGCCATGACCAACTACCTTGAAAGGCCCTATTTCAAGGTGAACCTGACCCTGGAGGACCGCAGCAGCGACTCGTATTTCGGGGTCGCCGCTGGCGAGGGGGTTTTGAGGAGCGTCCTCTCCAAGGCGCAGAGGCTGGTGGACACCGAGGAGATAGCCTCCCGCTGGCGGGCCAAGGTCTTCGACTACCGGGGCGCCATGGCCCGGGCACGGATGCCCTACATGGCCCTGGGCCTGGCGCTGTTGGCGATGCTGATACTGCTCCTGGCCGTCATGTTCATAAAATCCCGCAGGACGGGCAGGCTCCTGGAGGAGGCGGTCTCCGCCAGGACCGAGGAGCTCACCCGCCAGATCTCCATCGCCGAGAAGGCCTCCAAGGCGAAAAGCGAGTTCCTGGCCCGCACCAGCCACGAGATCCGCACCCCCATGAACGCCATCATAGGCTTCTCCGAGCTGGCGCGGAGGGAGCACGGCAAGGCCAAGGCCCTGGAGTACATAGACGGCATACGGAGCGCTGGCGCGAACCTCCTCACCATCATAAACGACATCCTCGACTTCTCGAAAATTGAGGCGGGCACCCTGCAGCTCGTTCCCTCCCGCTACCGGGCCTCGTCGCTTCTAAACGACGCGCTCACCCTGATCCGCGTCCGCATGGGCGAGAAGCCCGTGAGGCTCGTGACGGACGTGTCGCCGGACATTCCCCGGATGATGGTGGGGGACCCCGCCCGCGTGAGGCAGATACTATTGAACCTGCTCTCCAACGCGGTCAAGTACACCCAGAAGGGGAGCATAAGGCTTACCGTCAGTTCGAAGCGCGCCGGGGCGGACGAGGCGAAGCTCTCCTTCGAGGTCAAGGACACGGGGGTGGGCATCCGCCCCGAGGATTTGGCGAGGCTGTTCGGCGAGTTCACCAGGCTCGACGAGCGTTTGAACATAGGCGTCGAGGGCACGGGCCTGGGGCTGGCAATCGCCAAGAAACTGAGCCGCGCAATGGGCGGGGACATCGTGTGCGAGAGCGTCTACGGCGAGGGCTCGACGTTCAGGGCCGGGATCTTCCAGAAGGTCGCCGACTGGACGCCCATGGGCCAGCTCTCCGACAGCCGCGGGCCGTCCCGCGGGGCCCCCAGCGCCACCTTCTCGGCCCCCGGCGCCGAGGTGCTGGTGGTGGACGACTACGCCTCGAACCTGATGGTGGCCGAAGGCCTTCTCCTCCCCTACGGCATGCGGCTCTCCTTCGCGTCCGGCGGCCTGGAGGCGGTGGGCCTGGCTCGGGAGAGGGACTTCGATCTCGTGCTGATGGACCACATGATGCCGGAGATGGACGGCATCGAGGCGATGAAGGCTATAAGGGCCCTGGACGGGTGCCGCGACGTGCCCGTAGTGGCTCTTACCGCGAACGCGGTTGCGGGCATGCGCGAGATGTACCTGGAGAGCGGCTTCGACGACTACCTGACCAAGCCCATAGACCCGGCCCGCCTGGACAGGCTCCTCGCCCGCTGGATCCCCCACTCCAAGCGCAGGGAGGCGACGGCGAACGCCGACGCGGACCCGGACGGAAGCGGGGCCCAGCGCTTCGGCGCGCCGTTTCCCGGAGGGGCGGCGCCGTCAGCGGCCGCCTTCCAGGACGCCAGGGGCCCTGGGGCGCAGGCGACGGCTGCCGCGGCCGCCCAGGCGGCGATGGCGGCGGCCGGGACGGCTTGGAACGTTTCCGGGGGGACGGCCTACGGCCCGCGCGGCGACGAAAGCGGCTCCGGGAAGGACGGGGCGGGCCCGGGAGGCGACGGGTCGGGCCGGGCGGGCCCGGGAGGCGAAGGGCCGGGCCGGGCGGGCCCGGGAGGCGACGGGTCGGGCCGGGCGGGCTCGGGAGGCGCGGGGTCCGTCGCGATGCCCGTCCTGGAGGGGGTAGACATTTCGCTCGGGGTCACCAGGGCCGGGGGATCGGCCAGGTACCTGAAGCTCCTGGAAGCCTTCCGCAAGGACGCCGAAGGGTCCTTCGGGGCTCTGGGGGGCGTCTCCGGGACACCGGACGCGGCCTCGGCGGCGAGCTTCGTCGTAGCCGCGCACGCCTTGAAGGGCGCCTGCGCCAACATAGGCGCAGGGCCTTTGTCCGCCCGGGCAGCGGCCCTCGAGAAGGCCGGGCGCGAGGGAGATTTCGGGCTCGTGGCCGTGAAGCTCCCCTCCTTCATGGAGCGTCTGGAACGGCGCGCGGGAAGCATCAGGGAACTGTCCGCCGCTCCGGGCCCCGGCGCGGGCCCGGGCTCCTCCGGGCGAGCCGCGCAGGCCGCCCCCCCGGCCCCGAAGGCCAGCCTCAAATCCCTGGCGGCGGGACTGGCGGATGCTTTGGAGTCCCACGACTTCCCGCGCGTGGACGAGGAGCTGGGCCGCCTCCAGGAGGCCGCTGCGTACGCGGCGCCCGCGCTGAAGAAAGCCGTGGAAGCGGTTGCCGACGGCATCCTGACGGGCGACTACGGGGAGGCTTTGGAGGCGCTGGCCGCCATGGGGGCTCCGGAGCCCCCTGAGTTCCCGGAGCCCGCGGACCCGCCCGCTCCCGGCGGCGCCTCGGGCGCCAGGGCCCCCCGGGCGTCCTGAACCAGGGGAAGCGGCACGGTGGGGTATTTACGCGCGAAAGGACAGCTGATTAAAGGCGGCCCGACAAGTCACGCCCTGGCGGCGGTTCTGAAATAACCTCAAAGCCGCGCGGTTCGGGGGGGGGCCGGGGGATACTCGTCGGGATTATGGCGCTCGCGCTCGGCAGTTAAAGCCTGCGTGGAAATTCTATGGTAGCCCTTGGCTGAATCATCTTTACGACTGTCGTTCCCCCCCTTCAGTATCCGGAAAAAAGGCGGCAGGGCATCTCCGCCCTGCTCCCTGAGCGCCACCGGGGTATCCGTTCACGAGCTTGGTCCCGGGCCTGGACTGCCCCAGGCCTACTTGTGGACGTTGCGCATGTCGATTCGGCTGCGAAAACCCTCCCCTCCCATCCTCCGAAATCGGCAGCCCAGAGAGTGCCGGCAAACCAAAAGCAAATGAGTTCAATTGCGCATATCGGATCAGGGGCTCTAGGCGGGGCGGTCCGGTGTCAGGCTGGAGTCGAGCTTCGGGCAGGCGAGAGGGGGGCCGCTGCGAGCAGGGGCAGACGATCTTGGGGGAGGGCGTGAGGCGGTCCGCGAGCTGGGTCCGTGAGCTGGGGGGAGGTGGTCTTCAACCCTGCTTACGGATACTTCGCGGTTGATAGCTGGGTTTTCGCAGCGGAATAAAGTTTTTAGATATTTAGATATCTAAAACGATTTGATTGTCCGGGAAATCAGTGCTTAAATTAAGATGAGTTGGCCGCGGAGAAACTCAGGCTCGGAGAGGCAAGATTCTTGGCACGCCCGTTCGCAACGGTCGTTCCTGACAGCCGGACGGCATTGATTGAGACGTTCAAGGAGATGGCGAAACAAGGGCAAAAGGCGCTTCGCGACGACGGTATGCCTGCTTCGTTGCGGACGGAAGCGGGAAAGGCTGGCTTAAGGTATTTCCGGACGTGCACAAGGTGTTTTCCCGTATACTTACCCGAAACCGTTTTAGCCTTTAGGGGCAAGCGGTAATTCAGCAGATCCTGGCCCAGGCTTCGGGCTTGCCTCAGTCGGCCCGAGACGGGATTATGACCCTGGCAGGGAAGGTCGCCCCCATGATTTTCGAGAGCTATAAGCGGGACAGTCTGCCTTTGATAGACGCCCTTCGGGACGGCACCCTCCCGGACGAACGCGGCTGGGGTCTATTGACTGAGAAAGGGTACGGGCTCGCCCAAATAGCAGCGCGGAACGATTTGTTGCCTCAGGATTTTTCCGAATGGGGACTTACAGATCATTATGGTGTTCCGGTCGGGCATATCGCCTTCAAACGCGGGACGTTACCTTCTGGTTTTAACGACTGGGAAATCCGCGATCGGATGGGGAGAACGGCGGCGCATGTTTGGGTCGAGGAAACGCCTTTGCCGCCGGACTTTGATCTCTGGACGCTTCGGGATCGATGCGGGTTCAACGTCGCTGAAACCGCGTGTATTCACCGGCACATGCCCAAAGGCATAACGGATTGGCAGGATTTGATCAAAATTGCCGGTACGCCGAAGAACGTGGTGCCGCCGCTTCTGCCGTTCCCCTTTAGCGTTGATTCCTTATGCCAGGCGCCGGATTTAAAAAAATTACCAACGATACGGAGCGTATCTGCGGACATTTGCGAATACGATGACTTTTCCATCAATCTTGGAAATTTCTTGGACGCGTTTTACCTTTACCGAGGCAAAGAAGTCCGCGAACATATGCTTAAAGATTCCCCGCACGACACTCCTGAACGCTGGCATGTTCCGTTCCTCGGCGCCGCGGCGGCCGTCCTTTCAAGGCGTTTCGACCTGCCAGTCCCGGCCTGGACTTTCGAGCCCCGTTGCTTTTTCCCGGACGAGTCTCCTTACGCGCCCGAATCTCTTCCTGGTTCCACGGGACCTGCGCGTGATACGCCTCCGGAATTCGTGGAACGAAACGTTTTCGTCTCCGGGTACGTACTGTACCGGATCTGAGTGAATTCAAGGAGTTTAGCATGGACAAAGACGCCATTTTAGCTAGGCTTAAGGAGTTGGGCCGGAGATTAGCCAATGAAGGCATTGAGGCCGAGATGGTTATATTTGGCGGAGCAGCAATGGCATTGGCTTATAATGAAAGAAGAATGACCCGCGATATCGATGCTGTTTATGAGCCATATTTGGATGTTCAAATATTAGCTTTGGATATGCGTAAGGGGAAAGGATTTTCGGATGATTGGCTAAACAGCTCTGGAAATTATTTGATCAATCCAGATACTCCCACTTTAGATTTTCTAAGTCTTCCCGGCTTAAACATTAAAGTGGTAACGCCCGATTTTCTTTTAGCTACAAAAATCAGAGCTTCAAGAAAAGGGACGGAAGATTTTAATGACACTAAATTTTTGATTGATAAACTAGGCATCAAGAGCAAAGGTGAAGCTTTAACTTTAGTTTATAAGTTTTTTCCCGCTTTTCAGCTTGAAGCCAAACATGAACGGAATTTATCCAATGCGTTTGAACAGTTGAATCTCACTCCATCCAAACCCGACGGCAAACCAAGAGGGCAAAAATGAATTAAGGCAGGGGAGGGCGATTGCCCTTACCATTTATATATCTATAGATAATTAACAATCTAGAAGATTAGAATTTAAATAATGTTAATAGCGAATGCTGTTTCCGTTCACGGTAAGAACAAGCGACCCGTCTGAGCGGGGCAAGCCAGGCGGCTGAGGGGGGCGTGGCCCGCTTGGCGTTGGGGGACAGCAGAAGAAGCGGTTGGCGGCAATGGACATGTCTCTGGCGCGACGGAATGGTTTGTGAGGCTGCTTTCAGGAATCCTGGAATTTGGGTCCCCCCGCGAACGGATGCTGTTTCAGGTATCCGTTTGGAGGCGGAGAGGGCAGGCGTCTGGCGGAGACATTACGGGAGCTGTAGGCGAAATGATCAGGCGAAGTTGAAAGCGAGCCGAAAGAGAGCCGCCGGAAGGCTGGGGGGTGCGGTCCGTGACCCGAATGAGGGTTGCCGGGGGCGGCGCGGAGGCGGCCAGGGAGCCTAAGGGGTTACCGGCCGGCGCTGGGAGGAACGGGGTATGTCCTGAACGTAACGCCTCCTCGTGTACGGATAAAAGGTTGTTTTACGGCAAACTGCACCCGACATTCTGTTTTTGAACCAATTCTCGCAAAGCGGT
Organism: Deltaproteobacteria bacterium; assembly: GCA_031267005.1. Lineage (GTDB taxonomy): Bacteria > Desulfobacterota > Desulfarculia > Adiutricales > Adiutricaceae > JAIRZX01. The sequence continues at coordinate 4,041 of JAIRZX010000186.1, read as the reverse complement.
TTAGTTTCTGTGCTGTTGGAGGTGCTCCGGTAGCAGGGGCGAGATGGCCTGTCGCCTTGCGACCGGAAAAAACTCGACGAAGATAGTTGTTTATGGCTGGCGGGCGCAAGAGCGTCATTTTGGCGTATAATGATTTATTTAGCAGAATCGTAGCGTCAGGGTTTAATTTTTTGATCTGCGATTCGTATAGGGAGGCGGTTGAATGCCTGGATATGCTTACAGATGGGAACCGATAAAGGATTTGCCGGAAAACTATTTAGATTTTTCCGATCCGGACTTCAATGATATCAAGCTGGAATGGGGACTCGTCCGAAACAGGATTAAGCACGAGCTTTTTGAGTCTTTTAGGGAGAAGATAATCCGCGAGTGGGCGATCGAGACCGGCCAAGTGGAAAAGCTATACAGCTTGGACGGGAACCTAACCAAGGCCATGATTGATAACGGTCTTGATTCTGTAGAATTATCCCATCAGTCGAACGGCATTGGAATCATAGACACTGCCGCGGTTATTGAAAACCATTACCAGATCATCAATTCCTTGTACCAGGACATAAAGCATGGGCGTCATCTCTATGCGACAGCGATCAGGGCCTATCACGCGGCGTTTGTCGAGAACCAGGAATTCGCAATCGGAGTGTTGCCTACGGGACATCATGTCCCGATTAAACTCTTAAAAGGAGTTTATAAGCGTTGGCCGAACAACCCTTCCGCGGGGGAAGGTATTTTTGAGTATTGCCCGCCCGAGCAGGTGGACATTGAGATGGACAAACTCCTCGAAATGCACGCCGCGCATATCGAGGCCAAGGTGCCCTTTGACATAGAGGCCGCCTGGCTCCATCACCGGTTCATACTGATCCACCCGTTTCAGGACGGAAACGGGAGGGTGGCAAGGGCACTTATGTCCATGGAGTATATCAAGGCCGGTTTTTTCCCGCCGGTAGTGGCTGTCGCCGGAAAACAGGAATACTTGGATGCGCTGTCGAATGCCGATCGCGGCGACTTGAAGCCATTCGTCAGGTATCTTTCCGGTCTGGCGACAGCTAAAACGTTGGAATGCATCGCTTTCGCCAAGTCTTTACCCGGGGGCGTAAGCTAGCTTGACGATCTGCCGCAGCCGAACGGACCGGGCGGGCGGCGATGACCGCGCTCAAGCCAAGTCGACGGTTCAAGGGTAACGTAACGTCTGAATTTATGTTTCAATATCGCTTCAGGAAGCTGGAGCATTTAACGGCTCTAGCGTCCATCCTAGTCTGATAGGCCATGTAGGTTGTACGTTTCCGAGGAAATATGGAACGGATGGGGCGTCCATGGATCATCGGGCTTCCCGGGGCCATGAACCATTCGCTCCTCCGTGCGGCGCTGGTTTACCTATGGCGGTTTTGAATGCCTGGGGCTTGAACCAGGATCGAGTTTGGAGGTCGCAGGCCGTAAAGGGTTTGGAATCGGTCGGTCCCCCTGGCCGGACCGGAAAGGATAAACGGACGAAAAAGTAGACTTTGATAAAAAACGGTTTCATAATTAAGATATGAAAGGAAGCACACAGATCCGTCCGATTTCGACGGATTTGGGGTGCGCATAACGCTATGCCTTTCCATCCTCTGCGGTGACGCCTCGACTTTGTCATTATCCGACATCCAGGAATCCAGGGATTTCTCCCGCGCTTTAGACGCGGAGGATCCCGCCAAGGGTCTCGCCGGCGGCAATTGCCATATTGGCATGATTAATATATCTCTCTCTCAAGTATTTAAGGACTCACTGCGGCAGCTTCTGAACCGAGGATTCAATTGCGCCCGCGTCCTTTCCATTTGGAAAGAGGCGGTTATTTTTGGCAGACGGTTAGAGTTTGAATGAAAGCGGAAGGTTGTGATTCATACCTCTTCTGCCGGCCCTCCCGCCTTCAAGTTCGTTGCGGTCCTTACCGCCTCAATGCGAAGGCGGAACGCCAAGAAACGAGGCGGCGGGACTACCCGTCCGGTCCATAAAGGAGCCCTGAAAAATAATGAACCGCACCATACGCCGGTACGCGGTCGTCCTGGCTTTCGCCGCCGTCGTGTTTACCCTCGCCTCCGCCCCGTATCCGCTGTCCGCCCAGGAGGGCGGGCGGTGCGAAAAGGAAACCCTGATAACCAAGGCGGACGTCTCGGGCGGACTTGAACTTCTCCGCGCATTGACCAGAGGCGAGTCCGACGAGAGGTTGGAGGTGATAGGGGCCAGCTACGGCTACGATTTCAAACGCACGGGTAATGTCGTTTCGAAGTTCTGGAACGGTTACATGATGCTCAGGTACTAAAACCCTATTTCCAGAGGGGAGGCGGAGAGGATAGCGGCGCACCCATGCTCGGTCCCTACGGAAGCCGAACTCGAAATCATCCGGGAGGTCTTCCCGGCTCTGTTTATTGCGGCCAACGGCTTGCCCTCGAACTGAGTCATGAGAAAGGCGGACAGGGTCCCGGCAACGCGAGGCAGGGTGAGGCGCCGACGCCGCCGGGGAGCCGGGAGATATCGGCTGCAATGTTATAGCAAAGCTTGTTGCTCGGCATTAAGGCAGCCGTTTTCCGGGGCTTGCGCCCGATGCCAGCGCTCTTGAAGCTTAATGAGTACTCCTGATCTTAAAATGCCCCGTAAGCCAGGGCTTCCCTGGCGTTGCGTTCCCATGCCCCGAACGCCCTCAGGGAAGCCGGGACGAACTCCATGCTGAGTTATCGTGACCCTCCCTTTTAAGCCCCGGACACGTCGGGGCGGATTTAATCAGGCGGCGCCTGGTCCGCGCTTAAGCTTGCGGCCCGGAAAACCTAGGTAGTTTTGCCTCCCGATCGGCAACTTAACGTATAATTTACTGCCCATGAAGGCAAAGTTCTTGTGCGGGACCTTCTTCGGAGCCGGACTTTTTTCCGGTTTGCCGGGAACCTCCGCGAAGAGCGGGAAGGCGGATCTTTAAGGGTTCAAAGGAAAGATCAAATTTACGGGTCAGACGTGCCTCGGGTTGCCATCGGCTTCACGGCAGGCTGACGCTACGGGCGGAGCGCCTTACGCAAGCGAGACCTGGCTTTGCGGCTTTTCACGCAGGACTCGGTGAGCGGGTTGAAGATGGCGTCGAGGAGCCCGCGCTTGGCGACTTCGTTTCGGAAGTCGCTTAAGGCCGGCACGCACGCCAACGAGGCGTCATTGCCGATGGCCTCGCGCAGGAACATGTTTTTGTGCAGTTCCGATTGCATTTCGCCGTCGGTCAGGCCGTAGGCCATCTGGTAGAACAAGATTCCTGCAAGCGCAAGAAGGTGTTCGGGAGGACCGCCGATTTTTCCGTTCCCCCCGTAAATTGACTCCAGCCGTCCGATATCGATATTCGGCATGATATCCCTGGCCAACTCAAGCTCTGGGCTTTTCATGTAGGCCCTTGCCCAGTCTTTGGGCCATCCCTTCGCCAGCAGGCTTCCGTAGGGCTCGGGGAGCAAGTGGGAAGGAACCATAGTCAAAGGCGCTGGGCCGTCAGGCGAAGGTTTTTTTTCATCAGTCATGCTTGAAGCTCCATAAAGCAATAGCTTAAGTTTGGAGAGGAACTGCTCGCCACAAAAAAATTAACAGGTTACTATAGCTTTACAGGGGCTTGCTGTCAAGGAAAACGGCTGACATTTATATTTTGGTTAATTGGTTCATGATTTGGAAATACAGCTATTGCCGTTCTTATTAAATTTCTGAATAATGGCAGACTATATATCATACTATATAGGGAATAACAGTTACGACTTTTCAAATAATTAACTGGAATGAAAATTTCTATATGGAAGAAACGCAATTTCAATCCCTGCAGTGTTTAACGGGATAAATAACATAAATTATCGTATTGTCAGGCTAACCAAAGAATTTAACATAAAAAAATATTTTCTTGATTATATTTTATTAAATCAAATTGAATCGGCAACAAGAAATTATAATTTTAATCTTAGTTCCGTACAGGTTAACTTGGAAAAAAAATCCAGTTAAGGCGCGGGCGGATTTCTGATAATTGTAACACGCCCTACATTGAATGTGCATTGAGTTTCC
>JAIRZX010000151.1 GCA_031267005.1 Deltaproteobacteria bacterium | reverse complement strand
CAGGAGGCAGAGGTCCCGGAGGGACAGGGAAACCCGCGCCGGCCCCAACGGCATAATACTCGCCGCGGCAGACGCCTCCTCCTCCGGCCCGGGGGCGCTGGTGCGCAAGACGGCCGCCGAGGGCTTCTCGGAACGCCTCGAGCGGAGCGTCACGATGCTCGCCGTGGAGCTCCTGGGCCAGGGGCTGGTGGCCGAGAGCCCCGACGCCCCGGCCTTCTCCGGAAGGCAGGTGACGCTGTCGAGGCCCGGGGCCAGGCCCTCCTCTGTCAGCTACGACTCGTTCCTGACCATGGGCCGTGCGAGATCGTTTATCACCGCGCGGGCGAGGATGCAGGCGGCGGAGTCCCTCGCGGACCCCGGGCTCATAGCCGATCTGGTCATTAGCGCCGTGCGGCCGAACGTCAACCTGGACCAGGCAAGCTACGCGGAGCGGGTCGAGGAAGCGCTCTCCAACGTGCCGCCCGTAGTCTACAAGGTCGCGAAAGGCGAGCAGATAATACAGGAAGGAGACACCGTCACCCCCAGGGCCAAGATACTCCTGGAGGCCATCTCAGCGGAAAGGGACAAGTCCTGGTGGATCAAGAGGTCCGCCGGCCTCCTGGTGATCCTCCTGGTGTTCCTGACCGTCACCCAGGCCATCGCCGGAATGGAGCGGAAGAGGCTTTCGGGCGTCCGCGAGCCGCTGCTCATGACCTTCCTGCTCATGATCTACATATTCCTGGCCTGGGCCTCCACCCACCTGGGGGAGGGCTTCGAGAAGGGCTTCGGGCTGTCGCACCCGCACACGCTCTTCCTGGCCATGCCCATCCCCACCGCCACGATGCTCGCGGTGATATTCCTGGGCAACAGGAGATCCGTCCCGGTGGCCTTCCTCGGCTCCATACTGGCGGCCGCCCTGGCGCCCATGGAGACCTTCGAGGCCTTCGTCTACCTCTCGAACGGCTCCCTGGTCGCCATTCTGCACCTGAGGCACATCTCCGAGCGGGGGCGCTTCCTCTCGTCCGCCATGATGTGCTCGCTCATAAACATGCTGACGATCCTCGGGCTGTCGCTCATGGACGGCAGGGAGGCCTTCTCATTCGACCTCCTGGCGGGCGCTTTCTCCGGGCTCATGAGCGGCATCCTCGCCTCCGGGCTGGTGCCCGTGGTGGAGCTGGTGATGGGTTTCACCACCAACCTGAAGCTCATGGAACTCGGCAACCTCAACCGGCCGCTCCTCCGCGAGCTGATGCTCTCGGCGCCCGGCACCTACCACCACTCGGTCATAGTCGGGAGCATGGTGGAGGCGGCCGCCGAGGCCATAGGGGCCAACCCCCACCTCGCGCGGGTCGGGGCCTACTACCACGACATAGGAAAGATCCGGAAACCGCTTTACTTCATCGAGAACCAGGCGGGCGAGAACCGCCACGACTCGCTAACGCCCACCATGAGCGTCCTGATCCTCGTGGGCCACGTCAAGGACGGCGTGGAGATCGCCCGCGCCCACAACCTGCCCCCTGAGGTGATCGACATCGTCGAGCAGCACCACGGCACCAGCCTCATGAGCTTCTTCCTGCACAAGGCCATTGAGAACAAAAGCCCCAACTCGCCCGACATCAACCCCGGCGACTTCCGCTACCCCGGGCCGAAGCCGGCCTCCAAGGAAGCCGGGCTCGTGATGCTCGCCGACATCTGCGAGGCGGCCACCCGCTCGCTCACGGAGCCCACACCCGTCAAGATCCAGGAGCTCGTGCGGGCGCTCATCAACCGCATCTTCGACGACGGCCAGCTGGACGCGAGCGAGCTCGTCGTGAAGGACATAACCGAGACCATGAGGGTCTTCACCAACATCCTCGTGGGCATCTACCACCACCGCGTCACCTACCCCGTGCTGAACAAGGACGCCGTCAAAAACCAGGCCGCCCGGAGCAAGGTCATCTACGGGACCCTCGCCCAGGAGTCCGCGGGCAAGAGGGTGACCCACTGAAAGGTCCCAGGTGCACTTCCCTTGACCCAGGCGTCGGGGGAGGCGCCCGGCCTCTTGGCCACGCGAAGGAGCCGCGCCTCTGGGTTGTGCGTGGGTATCCGGGACGCCGGGACGCCTGCGCGCCTGGCCGAAGGCCAGCCGGGACGCCTGCGAGCCGGGCCGGAGGCCAGCCGGGACGCCGGGACGCCTGCGAGCCGGGCCGGAGGCCAGCCGGGGTGCCGGGTTCCGGGGTTAGGCAAGAGCCTGGCAACGCGCCGACCCGCCCCTTTCCCCGATCCGCGCCTCAGGGCGCCGCCACGGCGGCAGGGCCAGTCGGCCCCCTCCCCCGCCTCTCCGAAAGCGAGGTTCCGAAAGCCCGATGCCCGTATTTTTGGACGACCGCCTGGAAGGCGCCCCCGTTAACGCGTTGAAACTCAAACGCCGCCTGGGCAAAGTCCTGAAGGCGCTGGGCCGCGGGGATTCCTCCGTGGGGGTAATGCTCGCCGGAGACAAGGAGTTGAGGGAGCTCAACCGCGAATTCAGGGGCAAGGACGCCCCCACCAACGTCCTGGCCTTCCCCTTCGAGGGCGGCGCCGCCGACCGCCCCGGCGAGCAACTACCCGGCCCCCGGCTCCCCACCTCCATGCGGGGATACCTGGGAGACGTGGCCCTGTCCCTGGAAACCGTCGCACGCCAGGCCGAGGAGGCCGGGTCCGACGCCGGGGAACTCCTGTACTTCTACCTCATCCACGGCGTCCTGCACCTCCTGGGCCACGACCACGAGCTGGGGGAAGCCGAGGCGGAAGCCCAGGACCGCGAGACCGAAAGGCTGATGTCGCTCATCCCCAGCACGCTGAAGTGACGCGGACGAGCACCCCGTCCGCCCCCGGGCCCCCGCCTTCGAATTTATGCCGTCCCGTCCCCCCCTTAACCCGTCACCCAAGGGAAACCTCCCATGGAAACACGCCCCGGCGGAAAGCTCCGCCGCCCAGGCGCGGCGGCTTTGGCGGTTGCGATTGCCGTCGCCCTCGCGGCCGCTTTCGCGTTCGCACAACTGCAACTTTCGGCGCAAACCGGCAAGGCCGCCGAGCGGGACCGGCTAACCAGCGAACTGGAAGAGAGCGAACTCGCCCTGGGGCCGGACCATCCCGACACGCTCAGCGCTAAACAGGCCCTCGCTGAGTCCCTGTACGACCTCGGGGAATATGCCGCCGCGCGGGACGCGAGCGCCCAGGTCGCCGAGGCAAGGGAGCGCGTCCTCGGCCCGGACCATCCCGACACTTTCACTTCATTGTCCACTCTCGGGTTATCCTTCCATGGGCTTGGCGACTACGCGGCGGCGCGGGACGTTTTCATGAAGGTTTCCGATTCGATGGGACGGGCCTTCGGCCCCGATCATCCCATCACGCTCTGGTCAAAGAACAACCTTGCGAACGCGCTGTCGAAGCTGGGGAAATACGCCGCGGCACGCGACATCCACGAGCAGGTGGCCGCCGCCAGGGAACGACCCTCGGCCCCGATCATCCCGACACGCTAAACTCCAAAAACCACCTCGCTAACGCGCTACTGGAACGG
>JAIRZX010000141.1 GCA_031267005.1 Deltaproteobacteria bacterium | reverse complement strand
GTCAGGGACGGCGACGGCGGCGCGCTCCACGGGGAGGCCGGCGGCGACGGCCTGACCGGCGGCGCCGGGGACGACCGGCTCTTCGGCGGGGACGGCAACGACAGCCTCTACGGGGGCGCCGGCGATGATCTGCTGGAAGGCGGGGCCGGCAACGACTACCTCGAGGGGGGGGCGGGCGACGACGTGTACCTCTTCGGGGCCGGTCACGGGAACGACACCGTGAACAACGCCGGCGGCGGAAGCGACGCGCTGGAGATCGGGGACCTGGACCCGGACGGCCTCTGGTTCGGACAGAGCGCCAACAGCCTGCTCGTGCGCCTGGTCGACACCCAGGAAACCTTGACGGTCAGCAGCTGGTTCTCCGGGGACTGCAAGATTGACGTCATACGTACGGAATCCATGTGGCTTCCGGAAACCGCAGTGGGGCAGATGCTTCAGGCGATGGCCCTGCTCGGCGCCCCGGGGGGTGCCGGCGGAACCTGGACAGAGGATCAGCGGCAGGAGCTGTCGTCCCTGATATCCGTCTGCTGGCAGCCGCGGCAGTGACTTCGCGCCGCCTCCGGGCTTCACGCGGCGGCTTCCCCGGCGGCCGCCGCCGGGTTCCACGCGACGGCCCCCCCGGCGCCCCGGGGGGGCCGGCGGAACCTGGACCGAGGATCGGCGGCAGGCGCTGCCGTCCCTGATATCCGTCTGCCGGCAGCCGCGGCAGCGACTTCGCCCCGCCTCCGGGCTTCGCGCGGCGGCTTCCACGGCTTCCCCGGCGGCGGTCGCCGCGCCCGGCGCGGCCCCTCCCGGCTTCCGCGGCGTCCGCGGGCGCCCTCCCCGAAACAATGGAAATGTCAAAGTCAGAAAACACATCAAAATCGGAAAGCACTTCAAAGTCGGAAAGCGCGGCGGCCGACACCGGGCTGGCCTGCCTCGTGCTGGCGGCCCGGTTCCACGAGATTCCGGCGGACGCCGAAAGCCTCCGCCACGAGTTCGGCCCCCCGGCGAAGGGGCCGGGCGAGCCCGCCGCGTTCGGCGACCAGGAGATAATACGGGCCGCCAGGCACCTGGGACTTAAGGCGAAGCCGGCGCTGCTGAAACCCGACCACGTGAGCGAATCCCTCCTGCCCGCCGTCTGCAGCGCCCGGTCCGGGGGATATTTCCTCCTTCTCGGCCGGCTCGATCCGCCCGGGTTTCGCGGCGGCGCCGCCCCTGAAGGGGAGGGCGCCGAAACGCGGTACCTCGTCCTCGCGCCCGGCGGGGGCGCGGGGCCCCGCAAGATCACGGCCGGGGAGCTCGGGCTCCTGTGGGACGGCCGCGCGGTCGTGATGTCGCCGCTCCGCTCCTGGCTTTTCGAGAAGGTCAGGAAATTCAACATCGGCTGGTTCTTCCGCGCGCTCGCCAAGTACAAAACCCTCTTTTTGAAAGTCGCGTTCGCCTCGTTCCTCATACAGCTCTTCGGCCTTATCACGCCCCTCTACTTCCAGATCGTCATGGACAAGGTGCTGGTCCACACGGCGCTGACGACGCTGAACGTGGTGGGGGCGGCCTTCTTCGCGTGCGTGGCCGCCGAAGTCGCGCTGGAGGGCACGCGGAACTACATCTTCAGCCACACGACGACCAGGGTGGACGTCGAGCTGGGCGCCAGGCTCTTCGACCACCTGATCTACCTGCCGCTGGGATGGTTCCAGTCCAGGCAGGCCGGGCAGGTCGTGGCCAGGGTGAGGGAGCTGGACTCCCTGCGGAACTTCCTCACGTCCACGGCGCTGACCCTCGTGATCGATCTGGGCTTCACGGCCTTTTATTTCGTCTTCATGTGGAAATACAGCCCCGCGCTGACGGTCATGGTGCTGCTCACCCTGCCGCTGTACGCGCTCATATCCCTTTTCGCCACGCCGATCCTGAAACGGAGGCTGGACCTCAAATTCAGGTGCGGGGCGGCGAGCCAGTCCTTCCTGGTGGAGGCGGTGACGGGCGCGGAGACGGTGAAGACCCTGGCGCTGGAACCCCGGATGAGGCGGAAGTGGGAGGACCTGCAGGCCGAATACGCGACCGCCGCGTTCAGGGCGCAGAACCTGGGGCAGATGGCCGCCCGGGCCGCGAGCCTCGTGCAGCAGCTGACCACCGGCGTCCTGATATGGGCGGGGGCCTACCAGGTCATGGACGGGACCCTTTCGGTGGGGCAGCTGGTGGCCTTCAACATGGTGGCCGGCAGGATCAGCGGCCCCGTCCTCAAGCTGACGCAGCTGTGGCAGGATGTCCAGCAGGCGGGCATATCGCTCAGGCGGCTGGGCGACATACTTAACGCCCCCGCGGAACCCCGCGGCCGGGCCGGGAGCGGCTCGCCCGGGAAAATCCGGGGGGCGCTGAGCTTCAGGGACGTTAGCTTCCGATACCGCCCGGACGCGCCGAAGGTCCTGGACGGGCTGACGCTCGACGTCCGCCCCGGCGAGATCGTGGGCGTGACCGGGGCGTCCGGCAGCGGGAAGAGCACCCTGGCCAAGCTGATACTGGGGCTCTGCCGGCCCGAGTCCGGCAGGGTGCTCGTGGACGGCCGCGATCTCGCCACGCTGGACGCCGCCCTCCTGAGGAGGCAGATCGGCACGGTCCCGCAGGAGAGCGTTCTCTTCAGCGGCACGGTGAGGGAGAACATCGCCCAGCGCGACCCGGGGGCGCCCATGGAGCGCGTGATAGGGGCGGCGAGGCTGGCGGGGGCGCACGACTTCATCATGGAGCTTCCGGAGGCGTACGACACCGGGGTCGGGGAGAGGGGGTGCTCCCTGTCCGGAGGGCAGCGCCAGCGGCTGGCCATAGCGAGGATCCTCGCGGGCGACCCGCGCGTCCTGATATTCGACGAGGCCACCTCGGCGCTCGACTGGGAGTCCGAAAGGATCGTCCTGCGCAACATGAGGGGGATCTGCTCCGGCAGGACCGTCGTCATAATAGCCCACAGGCTAAGCGCCCTGGCGGTCTCGGACAGGATCGTCGTGCTGGACCGGGGCCGGATCCTCGAAACCGGCGCCCCGGGGGAGCTCGCGGGGCGCGGGGGGGCGTTCGGCAGGATGGTCCGGGAACAGGGCATGCAGGACGTCTTCGCTTCCGGGAAGCCTCCGGGCGGCGCCGCCTGACGGCGGCCGCCGGCCGCGCTGGACGTTCGGGGGACTCTCCGGATTATGAGCCTGTTCGGGGGACTCCGGATTATGAGCCTTTTCGGCGGACTTTCCGGATTATGGGGCTGTCCAGATGAATTTTCGGATTATTAGGCTTTTCAGGAAACTCTCCGGATTCTGGCGGAACAGGGGGAAGCTCGCCGACCGGCGCCTGCCGGACGACCTCGCGGGCTTCCTCCCGGCGGCGCTCGAGATGCTGGAAAGGCCCCCGCACCCGGCCTCGGGGTGGATCCTGCGCGTCGTGACGGCGACGGCCGTCTTCGCGGCGCTGTGGAGCGTGCTGGGCAGGGTCAACGTCATAAGCGTCGCGGAGGGCAGGATCGTGCCTTCGGGCAGGGTGAGGCAGATCCAGCCCTACGCCCTCGGGATGGTCTCGTCCATACTGGTCTCCGAGGGGCAGGCGGTGGAGGCGGGCCAGCCCCTGGTCGAGCTGGACCGGACCCAGACCGAGGCGGACGCGGCGAGGCTCCGGGCCGAGACGGCCGCCGCTTCCGCCCGGGCGGGGCGGCTGAGGGCCCTGATCGGGCTCCTGCGGCTTCCGTACGGGGAGCTTGCGCCGGACGGGGCGGTGAGGTGCCATCCGGCCCTGGGCGGCGACCTCCGGAACGGGGACCTCCTGCTGGAGGAATACGCCGCCGTGACCTCCCGCCGCGCCGCGCTGGAGTCGCAGCTGGAGGAGAGGAGGGCCGAGCGGGACGCGAACGACGTCGTCGTCGGGCAGTATTCGGAAAACGCCCCGCTGGCGGGAAGGCGGCGGGACGCGCTGAAGGCGCTCTTCGCCAAGAACCTGGTCGGGCTCTCCGAATACATGGGCGCGGAGATTTACTACAACGAGCAGGTCTACGGCCGCGACGCCCGGATCAGGGAGGCCGGGCGGCTGTCCGCCGCCGTGACGACCGCGGAAAACCAGCTGTCGCAGCAGAAGGCCCAGGATCTGGCCGGGGCGATGGCGGAGCTCGACGAGGCCGAAACCCGGCTGGAGGCGGCGCGCCAGGAGCTGGCGAAGGCGGAGGACCTGTCCTCCAAGCAGACGGTCTTCTCGCCCGTCCGGGGGACCGTCAAGGGGCTGGCGGTGCACACGGCGGGCGGGATAGTGACCCCGGCCCAGGTGCTGATGGAGATCGTGCCCCGCGGGGAAAGGCTGGAGGTCGAGGCGTTCCTGGGCAACAACGACGTAGGGTTCGTCAGGGCCGGCCAGACCGCGGAAGTCAAGGTCGCGACCTACCCATTCACCAAATACGGGATAATCGGGGCGACGGTCGCGGGCGTGGCCGGGGACGCCACGGCGGACGAGAATCTCGGCCTCGTCTACCGCGTCCGCCTGGAGCTGGAGAGGAGCACGGTCACGGTCGAGGGGCGCGGGATGCCGCTCATCCCCGGGATGGCGGTCACCGCGGAGATATCCACCGGCACGCGCAGGATAATCGAGTTCGTCCTCGCCCCGCTTCTGAAGATGAAGGACGAGAGCCTGCGGGAGAGGTGAGCCGCGCCCCTTCTTCCGGGCCCCCCGGCCGGGGATCCGGACCGGCGGAGGCCCTTCCCGCCGGCCGCGCCGCGTCTGCGTCCGGTCGTCCGGGGCTGATCCGCAGGGCCTCCGGCTCGGGATCCCGCGGAGGCCTGGACCGTTCGCGGCCCGG
>JAIRZX010000140.1 GCA_031267005.1 Deltaproteobacteria bacterium | reverse complement strand
GCGCCCCTCCGGTTCCGGACCGGAGCTTCGCCGGGCTCAGGGAGTCCGCCGTCAGCCGCCTGTACGGCCTAGGCCGCCGCGTCCGGGTCGAACGACCCTTGCCCCGGGCCTTCGACGGGGAAGAATCCCTCGAAGGCGCAATCGCCGGCCTTGACGCCGAGGGGGCGCTCCTGGTCGAGACGCGGGAAGGCGTCCGCTCCCTGTGGTCGGGGACGGTCCTGTTTCCGCCCGGCTGAGGCGGACGCCCGGCCGCACTCCGCCGCGACTCTCCGGCCATCCGGCCCTCCGCCGCGACTCTCCGGCCCTCCGCCGCAAATCCCTTCCGTCCCTTCTCCCGGCCCGCCCTTTCCGGCGCCCGTGCCTCGGAGGGGCCCTGCCCCCCCCTCTCCTTCCGCCTCGCGACGGCCGTCCCCCCCCGGCGGCTTCCCTCCCGGCCCGGTCCGCCAGGGCCTCCCTCGGCCGCGGGCGCGCCCGGCCCGGTCTTTCCTTCCCGGCCTCCGCGGGCCTTAAAAGCCTTCCGCCTCGCCGGAGCCTCTGGCCGACGGCCCTCCCCCGCCTTTCCACGTTCCCGGCGGCGCCTGCCGCCGCCTTTCGCGCAAACGCCCCGCCGGACAAGCCTCCGGGCCATGAGCTGCCGCCCAGCGCGGCCGGACGGCCCCGCGCCCCGGTCCCGGCCTTCCAGGTTCAGGTTCACGATGACCGACTTCAACTCAGTTCTGAAACAGGTGAAGGGCCGCCCCATCCTGGTGGCCAACAGGGGCATTTCCGGGCGGCGCATCTGCCGCGCCATACGCGACCGCTTCGAGGCCGTGGCCGTCATGACCGCGACCGAGGTGGACAAGACCGCCCCGGCGGCCTCTTCCGCCCAGGAACTCCTGCTCCTCGGCTCCGACCCCCAGGCCTACCTGGACCTGGAACTCATAATCGAGCTCGCTTCCCGGAGGGGCTGCATAGCCATCCACCCGGGCTGGGGCTTCGCTTCCGAGGACGCGCGCTTCCCGGCCCTGTGCGAGAAGGCGGGGATCGTCTTCATAGGCTCTTCCGCCGAGTCCATGAACCTTTTGGGCAACAAGGTGGAGGTGAGGAAGATAGCCCGCCAGCTGGGCATACCGGTAGTCCCCGGCTCCGAGGACGCGGTGGACATCCCCCAGGCCGAAAAGGCCGTCGGCGAGCTGGGCCTCCCCGTGATGCTCAAAGCCGAGGGCGGCGGGGGCGGCAGGGGCATAATCCCCGTCCACGACCGCCGGGAGCTGGAGGACGCCTTCCAGAGGGCCTCCGCGCTAGCCCAGGCGAGCTTCCGGAACCCCAGGCTCTACGTGGAGAAGCTTTTGGAGAACGTGAGGCACATAGAGATCCAGGTGGCCGCCGACAGCCACGGGAACATCATCTGCTTCGACGAGCGCGACTGCACCATCCAGAGGGCCCACCAGAAGCTCGTGGAGATAACCCCCTCCCCCTGGCCGGGCATGACCCCGGAGCTGAGGGAGAGGCTGAAGCGCTACGCCCGGGCGCTGGTCGCCAAAGTGGGCTACAGCTCGCTGTGCACCGTGGAGTTCCTGGTGACCCGCGACGGCGAGCCCTTCATGATCGAGGTCAACACCCGCCTGCAGGTGGAGCACGGCATCACCGAGGTGCGCCACGGCGTGGACCTGGTCGAGGACCAGATAGCCATCGCCTTCGGCGGCGAGCTTAGGGAGTCGCCCATAGAGCGCGACGCGCCGATGTGCGCCATGCAGGTGCGCATCAACATGGAGGACCCCCAGGACGACTTCACCCCCAACTCCGGCATGGTCACGCGCTACGTGTCCCCCGGAGGGCCGGGCGTCAGGCTGGACTCGAACCTTTCCGCCGGCTACGACTTCCCCTCCAACTACGACTCGGCCGGCTCGCTCCTCATCGCCTACGGCCAGGACTGGCCCAAGGTGCTCGGGGTGATGGAAAGGGCGCTGGGCGAGTACACGATAGCGGGGATCAAGCACACCATCCCCTTCTACCGCAAGCTCCTGAAGGACCCCCTGTTCCAGAAGGCCGAGTTCACCACCTCCTTCATAGACGACCACCCGGACCTTTTGGAGTACGCCGAGGGCTCCCCCGAAAGCGAGCGGCTGGGAAGGCTCGCCGCGGAGATTACCGCCCACGGCTACAACCCCTTCGTGCAGCTGGGCCGCTACCGCTCCTTCGACAGCCCCCGCCTGGCACCCTTCCTCCCGGTGCTCCCCCGCATACCCCACGACGCCAGGAAAATCCCGAACCCCTACCCCAAGGGCGACCGCAAGGCGCTTTTGGACTTCATACGCGACTCGGGGGAAGTCCATTTCACCGACACCACCTGCCGGGACATGACGCAGTCGAACTCCGGCAACCGCTTCCGGCTGGCCGAGGACGCCCTGGTGGGGCCCTACCTCGACGAGGCGGGCCTCTTTTCCCTGGAAACCGGCGGCGGGGCCCACTTCCACGTGGCCATGCTCGCCAACATGACCTACCCCTTCACCGAGGCCGCGCTGTGGAACGGCTTCGCCCCCAAGACGCACAAGCAGATCCTCGTGCGCTCCACGAACATCCTGGGCTACAAGCCCCAGCCTGCCTCCGTGATGCGCGCGACCGGCGAGATGATAGCCAGGCACTTTTCGGTCATCCGCTGCTTCGACTTCTTGAACCACGCCCCCAGCATGAAGCCCCTGGCCGAGGTCGTCATGTCCGATCCGGGGCTCGTGTTCCAGCCGGCCCTCTCGCTCAGCTGGGGCAAGGGGTTCACGGTCGGGCACTACCTGGAGGCGGCGGAGGCGCTGGTCTCCATGTGCTCGGAGGCCTCCGGCATCCCCGAAGGGCAAATCCCCCGGCACGTCATCCTGGGGCTGAAGGACATGGCCGGGGTCTGCCCGCCCCGCTTCATCCGGGCGCTCGTGGCGGCCTTGAAGGCCCGCTGGCCCGAAATGGTCATGCAGTACCACCGCCACTGCACCGACGGGCTCTTCGTGCCCTCCGTGGGCGCCGCGGCCCAGGCCGGCTGCCAGATCATCGACGCTGCCTTGGGCGCCTCCGTCCGGAGCTACGGCCAGGGTGATTTGCTCGCCACCGCCGCCTACGTGGAGGAGGAGCTGGGGATCCCGGTCAGGTGCGACCGGAGGGCCGTCCGCAACGCCAACTTCGTGCTGAAGCAGATAATGCCCTGGTACGACCGCTACGCACCCACCTTCTTCCGGGGCACCGACCACGACGTGGTCCACCACGGCATGCCCGGCGGGGCCACCTCCTCCTCGCAGGAAGGGGCCATGAAGCAGGGCTACATCCAGTTCCTGCCCCACATGCTCCGGTACCTCGCGGGCGTCCGGAAGATCGTGCGCTACCACGACGTCACCCCGGGCTCCCAGATAACCTGGAACACGGCCTTCCTGGCCGTGAGCTCCGCCTTCCAGCGGGGCGGCCCGGCCGAGGTCAGCCGCGTGCTGGACGTCTTGGAGCAGGCGGCCGCCTTCCAGCTCTCCCGCGGCGAGGCCGGGGCCGAGGGCGCGGCCCCCCCCGAGCCTGGCCCGGAGCTCGAGCGCGACAGGCTCGTCATATACCGCGACTCGAACGACGCCTTCAGGGATCTCCTGCTCGGCCGCTTCGGGCCGCTCCCCCTGGGCTTCCCCGAGGACTGGGTCTACGAGTCCGCCTTCGGCCCCGAGAAGTGGCGCGAGGCGGTCGCCTCGCGGCGCGAGGACACCCCGTTAAACCACCTGGAAGAGCCGGATCTGGCCTCCGAACGCGCCGACTTGAAGGAGTTCCTCCGCCGGGATCCCACGCGGGAAGAGTTCGTGATGTATTTGAACCAGCCTGCGGACGCGTTGAACACCTTCCGTTTCCGCCAGCGCTTCGGCGACCCTAACTGCCTTCCCCTGGACGTCTGGTTCGAAGGGCTCCAGCCCAACCGCCCGACCGCCTTCGTGGACACCCTCGGTAAGCCCCACCAGATTACCGTCTTCTCCATCCAGAAGCCCGGGGCGGACGGGATAGCCACGGTGCGCTATTTCCTTGACTCCCAGATAATGACCCACGCCGTCCAGGTCGGGGCGGCGGCCCCGCCGAGCGGCGAACCCGAGGGGGCCGGGGCCGCCCAGAAGGGCAACCCCTACCACGTCGCCGCCCCCATGAACGGGGATCTGTGGGTCATGTACGTGCGCGAGGGCGACGTCGTGCGGGAGGGCCAGGAACTCTTCAACATCGCCATCATGAAGCAGGAGAAGGCCGTCCGCTCCAAGGTGGCGGGGCTGGTGGTGCGCGTCCACAAGACCGCCGACTTCGAGAACACCAAGGAGATGGTCCCGGTCAAGGCCGGCGAGCTCATAGTGGAGCTGGGCCCAGTCCCCGACACCTGCTCCAGCTGCGGGCAGTACCTGCCCATGGACCAGAAGATAAGCTACTGCCCCTTCTGCGGCGGGGACGTGACGGGCCTCGGAATTAACGGCGGCGCGGAAAGCGGCGAGGAGCGGCCCGCCAGGCCGAATTAGGGCTGGGGAGGGGGGGAAGGGCGCCCGCGCCTTGCGGCCCGGGCCTTCCGGACGCGCCCCGCCGCAGGGAGCCCTCTCGGAACGCCGCCGGTCCCGCGCGCGCGTTTCGCGCGGCGGGCGCGACGCTTCCGCGCGCCGCTCGGGCGAGCGGCGCGTTCCGGCCCGCAGGGCTTGTTCCCTTCCGTCAGGCGCTTGTTCCCTTCCGTTGGAATTCGGCGTTCGCGGGCCGCCTGGAGGTCCGGATCGGTGGCTGGGAATCCGGCGTTCGCGGGCCGCCTGGAGGTCCGGATCGGCGAAAGGCAATGGCGATATCTGTTCAGATGAGGTCCAGCATCAGGTTCAATGCACCTAAGAGCGGGGCCGCCGGGACCTTCAGGGCAAACGCGAGCAGACGGGAGCCTTGAAGCCCCCCTTCAGCCTGCAACGCAAATGCCCGCGGGCGCATCTTGGTTAAAACCGAAAAGTCGGCAACCGTAAAGCGGGCCGCCGTCAAGCGTTTCGCGTCCTGGCAGGGGCTGCGCCGCAACTGTAAGGTCAGCGGGGGCGGGGTCATCAGCGCCGCCTCCAGGAAGGCCAGCAGCCCGGCCGCGCTGACTTTCATCATGGCCGCGAAAAGCGTCGGCAGGTCCGACAACGCCTTCGGGGAGTTCTGGAAGAAATGCTCCAGGGGCCCGCACAAGGCGCCGTCGGTCGCGGCCCACTTGATCGCCGTACCGCCTACGGGATGATCAAGCGCAGCGCCGCCTCCACAGCGGGGATCGCGGAGGAGAGGGAGAGGAGGGACGCGGAGAGGAAGGACGCCCGGCTCTCCCGCGAGATCTTCGCGAGGGGGGACGGCTGGTTCGCCGCCGAGCCGACCGGGAGTGGAGAATGCTTCTCGATTGGCGGCTCTTAAATGAGTTTGAGGGCGGTGAGTATCCATTCACAGGAGAGAAGACCACCTCCCTCCTGCCCCAGCTCCTGGACCGCCTTCCGCCAACCCAAGGACCGCTTGCCCCAGCTCCTGGACCGCCTCCCGTCCGCCTCAGCACTGCCTCTCCATGCCCCAGGACCGCCTACCCTTGCCCCATGACCTCCTCCCGCCCGCTCCCGGACTACCTTCCCGGTGCTCACGGCAGCCCTCCCGCCTCACCGAAGAGCGCCTCCAGCCTGACACAGGACCGCCCCCCCTTGATTTCGCGAACGAATATGTTGCTTGCGCTATATTTGCCCTTCCTCTTTTGGTTCCCAATACGCCGGATGAGAGAGGGCGCAGCGGAAGAAAACCTTCCCGCCCACGGCCCGGGTAGACAACCGTTAAGCTGTCTTGCCAGACAGGGAACGCCAAGGATTTGGCTTGCCTATGGATTTTTGTTAAGATGAAAAAGTCGCGACGATATCAGTCGCATAACCATGTCGGAATGCGGCTTGGAAGCATAAACAATGGTTTATAATTTTGGAGAGGTCATGGCCACAATGTCTGCCAGAAGTTTCAATACCACAGGAGTCTGCGTTCCCAGCAAGCATTACATGCTCCCGGCCCTCCCGCGCCTTCCGAAGGTAATGGACAAGATTGAGAATAAATTATATTTCTGCCTCCATGCTCCGCGCCAGTCTGGGAAAACCACTTGCCTGCAAGCCCTGGTTAGGCAGATTAACTCCGAAGGAAAATATTACGCCTTCTACTGCTCTCTGGATACATTGAGAGAAACCAAAGACCCCGCAACGGCCATGAAATATATCGTCGATCGGATATATACGGGGCTTGCGTCATTCGGTTTCGCCGATCTAGGCAAGCTGGTTCGCTCTTTTGACGGCAATCCTCTCATGGCCTCCCCAGTCAGCATGGTGCAGACCATGTTGAACGGCTTGTGCATGTCCTTGGACAAGGAACTGGTCGTCTTCTTCGACGAGGCCGACTGCCTTCATGAGGAGCCGCTCGTGATGTTCCTCGGCCAGGTCAGGCAAGGATTTAACGACCGCTTTCTGTCACCGGCCAGCAGATTTCCAAGATCCCTGGCCCTTGTGGGGATGCGGAACATAAGGGACTACCTGCACAGGTTAAGGCCTGGGGAGAAACCCACGAGGCTGCCCAGTCCCTTCAACATCATAGAGTCTTCGTTGAGCTTGGGCGACTTCACCAGGGATGACGTCGAGGCCCTCTACGGCCAGCACACCGCTGAGACGGGGCAGGTTTTCGAGCCGTCCGCGATCGGATCAGGCCTTGCTCTGGACCGAAGGCCAGCCCTGGCTGGTCAATGCCTTGGCCAAAGACGTCATAGTCGGACGGTTTCAAAAAGACTATTCCAGGGCAGTCACCGGACTGGATATCGACCTTGCCGCCGAGGACATGCTTCTTCGCAACGAGACGCATTTCGACTCTCTCCTGGAGCGGCTCAAGGAACCTAGGGTCAGAAGGGTAATCGAACCCGTGATAACCGGGGCCCGCTCCTTGCCGGAGGGTATTTCCGACGACGACGTCGCGTACGTCATCGATCTCGGTCTCATGAAGATGGACCCCGGCAACAAAAAATCCTTAAGGGCGTCCAATATCTTTTACGGGGAGTTAATCGTCCTGGCTTTGACCAGGGACATCCAGGACAATATTCCCGTTGAACTACAAAACAAGTGGATTGATGACGGGGCCTCCCTCGACATGGACGGCCTTCTCAGGGCCTTCCAGGTCTATTGGAGGGAAAACAGCGAAGCCAACGAAATGACCGAGAACGAAAAAAGTGAGAGGCATCGCCTTTTGAAAAACAGGATTGCCAAGTCCCTGACCAATACAGAAATCGCCGATAAATTTGATATTCATGAAGATATTGTCAAGATAATCAAAGACAATCTGTCCGGATTCAATAGGGAGGATTTTCCGCATATCGTATTATTCGCCTTCATGCAAAGGGTATTGAACGGCGGGGCTGACTTTGTGCTAAGGGAATACGGCTTGGGGAGAACTTTCGTCGACATATGCGTGAGCTACAAGGGCATACGCTATCCAGTGGAATTGAAGGTCAAGGGCGCCATGGCCAGGGAAGAAAGCGTCGCGCAAGTGCTCGGTTATAAGGACAAATCCGGCTCTTCCGTCGGGTGGCTGGTCGTCTTCGACAGGGATTTCACTAAACCGTGGGAAGAGAAACTCACCTGGGAGACTCTGGACCGCGGCGGCAAGGCGGTGCGGGTGGTCGGCTGCTGACTGCGGGGCCGTGCCGTCGGTGACTCTATGCGGCTTGAAACAAGGGAACGCGCTCCACTCAATACGGGGGGTTATTTTGAAGGCGCGCGCTTCACTCTATACGGCCTAACTATAGTTCCCGGCCTAGTTTCTAACCAATTGCCGTCTCCGCGGGAGCCCGCCGAGAACTAAAAGTCAGGAAACTCGGGACCGCTGCCCGCAGGGGACTACGGAAATGTCGATCCCGGCCTTCCAGGCCGCGAACCCTCCGAAGTTTCAACCCAGACTGGCGATCACGCCCAGCAGAAAAGAGTAAACCGTCTAATACAAAGCAATATTTGTTTTCTGATCTCCTTTCCAGATTACTTTCCTGAACCTCACCATAACGTCTGAAGTGCCGTAGATGGCAACGGCTGCGGCGTACACGTCAAAACCGTCGGCCAGGTATTTTTTTGCGTAATTTTTTTGGATTATCTGAATGAAAGCTTGATTAATCATCTTCTCAAGTCGTCCGTTCACATATTCGCTTCTCCCGCCGAGAACTATATCTCGCTTATTATGGGATACGTCTGTTTGCTCATGGGCTGAATCTGCCTTCTCATGCTTAATTTCTATAGCGACCCACCCGTTGCTCGACTTGACGGCCAGATCGGATCTGCCTATGTCCGAAGGGGATTCCGGCATGACAGACTTGTTGCCGAACTCAATGAGAAGTTGCAGAAGGGACCGGAAAAAGAATTCTGTCGTCGTTGCCTGCTGGAGCTTTTCGTTCACTCTCTCCTTGACTTCCATGGTTTGCGGGCTTCCAGCTCCGCGCTGAATGATGCCTGCAAGGATTGCCGACAGGAAAAATTCGCATTCTTCTTCGTTACGGGTGTTGAACGCTTTCAGGAACTGCAGATATTTCTGGTTCAGATAACTTTTTCCGGGTTCCATATTGGACGGAACGAAAAATTCGGCCAGAAGCTCTAGCCGTATCGAGTCCCTGATTTCGTTGTTGGGTACCTTGAGGGCGTATAATATTTCAGGTCCGTTTTCGGTTGTACTAGCGACTGTCAGGTATCCTGCCTGCATAAGAAGAATTGTTGCGTTAAGGTTGTAAAGATCCATTTCCGGGAATGAATCATCGAACGAAAGATCCTTGTCAAATATCTTGAAATAGTCGGCAGCGTTATTGGCGACACGGCTCGTGAGCAACGAGGACCCGGTTTGGTACCAATAATTACCAAACCTTCGATTTTCAAAAAAGGTCAGCACAGATAAAGGGTTTAAGACTTGAGACTTTCCGTCCCATGAATATCCGTTATACCACTTCATCAAATGCTCAATGAGACTGTCGGCGTCGGCATGCTCGTCTACTTGCCTCTTCGATTTTAAGTCCGAGAGAGTCGTACTCATATACTTAGAAAAATAAGTCTTAACATCCTGTATAGTGAAGCCGCAAATAGTCGAGAAGCGTTCGTCAAGGGAAATATCCTTAACAGTGTTCATGCTTGAGAATAAGGAAACTTGCTTGAATTTCGTGACGCCAGTTATAAAAGTGAAGCGGAGATATCTCAAGCATGATTTTATGCTCGAATAGAATTCTCGGAGAGTAAGCCTAATTTTCTCTTGCTTTTCAGGGTTGCCTATGTTGCTTATCAAAGGGAAATCGTACTCGTCAATGAGCAACACGACGTTCCCTTTATAAAGCAGACGCGGATCTTTACCCTGCTTTTTCCAAGACGACTTGTGGTCCAGAGACAGCATCAAAATCAAATCCGCAATGGCCGAAGAAGAATCGCCCGAGTCAAGTACAACTCCGTTTTCAAGGGCGGCCCTCTTAACCACTTTGAGCAGGGAAGGTTCGAAAAGACCCTCTTCCGACTTTGTACTGTTCAAGCTGATGTGGATCACGGGAAATGCGTCCCAACTGAACGCGGGACGCCTCTCTATCTCCAGATCGGAAAAAAGCTCTCGCCTGCCTTGGAATATACATTTAATAGTATCCAAAAGCAGGGTCTTGCCGAATCTCCTGGGGCGCGAAAGAAAATACGGGGCATCCGACCAAGAAGCCGATATCAGAGCGTGGATGAGACCGGTTTTGTCAACATACACGCCTTTGTCATTGATAATCTCTTCGAAAGTCGAGCCGCCGACAGGGAACGGGCTTTTCTCTTCAATTCCTGTCTCGGTCATGATGCAACCCCCTGTTCCGACCGCCCTTTACGGAGCTTACCAACTCGGGCGGACAACCAACTAACAAATCATTATGTCACAAGGGACGCCCAACTGCAAGATGATGCGGGCACCAGGCAGCCAACAGAAGCATCCGGCTCCGGCCAACCCCGCGGCAGACGGCGCACCCGGGAAACATCCAGCTTGGAACGTCAGTCCCTTTCCCAAGCCAACATCACTTACCAAAATTACATCATAATGTTTCCGGACTCCAAACGGAGCGGGCCAGAAAGGCCGTCCGGGGGGCACAGCCATGCGGCTGAATCCGGGCGGAGAAACCGAGGGAAGGGAACGTCAGGGAGGCGGGAGAGGGCCGACCGGTCATCATCGGAGGAACTAATCCTGTAATTCCCTGCCAAAGTCAGCCCCAACTCGTATATTCCAGAATACGGTATACGCCACCTGCCGCACGCGCGATATCAGCCGTTAAAACCTAGGCGGAATAAGTTCCGGGCGGGCTCCGTTACCGGCGTCGCGCCTGGAACTCACGGCGCGTTCCTCTCGGGAAAGAAGTCCTTGAAGAGGGGAAAGGGTTCTTTCCGCATTGACAGTTTTTCCTGCTATACGATCATGTCGGTTTTTCGACACCCAGAACCATGAAACGTTGATGGCAACTTAGTGTATGCTCTCGGCCCGGCTCCACAAAAAAACGTTTCATGATACCCCCACAATATGCGGCAGGAGGGACCCAAACCATGAAAGGGCCCGCATGTCGTGTGCCGCGTGCCGCGTGCCGCGTGCCGCGGCCTCCGAGGCACCCCCCTCGCTTTCCG
>JAIRZX010000655.1 GCA_031267005.1 Deltaproteobacteria bacterium | reverse complement strand
ACAGGAACACCAATACCATGTCAAGGCCCTCGCCAGTACCGGAACACGTCCGGAAACTCACGCCCTACGTTCCGGGAAGATCCATAGAGGAGGCGATGAAGGAGCTCGGGCTCCCCGGGGCGATAAAGCTCGCCTCCAACGAGAACTGCCTGGGCCCGTCGCCCAAGGCGCTCGCCGCCATGCGGGAAGCGCTGGGCGGCGTAGCCCGCTACGCGGACGCGGGCTCGGCCAGACTCAGGGAGGCCATTTCCCTGCGCTGGGACGTCCCGGCCGATTGCGTGGTGTGCGGCAACGGCTCCTCCGAGTTCATACTGGTCCTGTGCCACGCGCTTTTGGGCCCGGGGTTGAACGCCGTGATGTCCCGGCCCAGCTTCACACTCTACGCCAAGAACGCATTAGCGGCCGGGGCCGAAGCCAGGGAGGTGCCGCTGACCCCCTCGTACGGCCACGACTCCCGCTCCCTCCTCGCCCGTTGCGACTCCGGCACCCGGCTGGTCTTCGTGGACAACCCCTTGAACCCCACCGGGGCATTCCTGTCCCGCGCCGAGGTGGACGGCCTGGAACGCTCCCTCCCGGACCGGGCGGTGCTGGTCTTGGACGAAGCCTACGCCGACTTCTCCCGCGAACGCCTCCCGGACATCAAGGAACTCGTAGCCCGCGGCAGGACCGTAGCGCTTCGCACCTTCTCCAAGCTCTACGGCCTTGCTGGGATACGCGCGGCCTGGATGGCCGCCCCCGCGGAACTGTGCGAGGCCGTTAACCGCGTCCGCCAGCCCTTCAACATGAACTCCCTCGCCCAAACGGGCGCCCTCGCCGCCCTTGACGACATGGACCACGTCGCCAAGACCCACAAGGCCACCTGGGACGCCCTGGACTGGCTGGCCAAGGCCCTCCCCCCCCTTGGGATGGAGACCTTCCCCACCCAGGCCAACTTCCTCATGGCCGGGACGGGCCCTTACTCCGCGGACGAATTGGCGGGAAAGCTGTTCCAAACGGGGATCATCGTAAGATCGCTTAGCTCATTCGGGCTCCCGGACAAGGTGAGGATCACGGCCGGTCTCCCGGAGGAAAACGCCCGGCTCGTGGAAGGCGTCAAGGAACTGATGGCCAGGAAAGCCTGAATAGTCAGGAAAATCCAACTTCCGGGAAAAGCTGAAATGTCGGCTTAGCCAACAAGGTGCCTTGCCGTTTGTATCAAGACGAAGGTGCCTTGCCGTTTGGGCCAAAACGGCTGAATCGCGCTGGGGAGCATTGCCCTGGAGCATTTCTTGGAAAAATATTCTGATTTACGATGGCCTTCACGCGCCCGACGCCGCCTAGCGCACACATGGAGTACTCCGCGCTGGCTCGCAACCAGAGCCAGACATCCCTCTTCGAGAGCCGCATGAGGCTAAATGAAAAAGCGTAAGGGTTATGGGGTTTTTATCGGTTCAAGGGCAAAACGAATTAATAATGTTTGCAGAACGCATATTTAAACATAATGAATATTTAACTACGTATTTATAATTAATATTTCATTAGTTGGTGCCTCTCCGGCTCTAAGGCTGACGCATGGTAACGCCCAGCCCAGGGCATCACCAGTACTGCCCGACAGCATATCGCAGACCACAAATCGCATATCGCAGACCAAGTAAACACATCACGTAACGTGTACTTCATACTTTGGACTTCGGATGCAGCGAAGTCGCAAATGTCCTCGTCAAGGATCCAGCAAGCGCCAAACTCCCGCAGGGCCCAGCCTTCGCGTTCAGCAGAATCACTCACATTTTTCGCCGGAGCCGGAGAAAGTTCCGTTTCCATGACCGTGCTCGCTAAGCCCCGGCTCCAGAGGTCGCCCAGAGAAGTGGGACGTGTCGGACACCGCAAAAAAATGCTGACGGGCCCGTATCGTCGGCTAAAACGCCACGACCGCCGAGGCGGTTGCCCCCGCCGTGAAATATCCCTGGACGCCATGGTGTCCAAGAATTCCGGGGAGCGGGAGCCGCCGCCTCTCGCGGGGCGCGACCGCTTGGAACCTGGGGAGGGGAGCTCGTCCTCTAAGTCCGCGCAACTAATTTTTTTCCGCTTCCCTGCGGCCTGAGGCTTCCCAAGTCCTTGCCGCCGCAAGCGGCCTGCCGCTTAAAGGCCTCCGCCGCGATGGCCTGGAGCGCGTAGCCGTGGATCTTCTTGGCCTTGGCGGTGTCCGGGTGCTGCGGGCCGAGAACGAGCTTCCGCTCCGACCATCCCGACAGGAGATGCACCTCCGCCTCCTTGTAGTCCCTTCTTATGTAGAGGAGTATGCCCAGGTCGACTTCCGCGGACGATATGTCCAGGAGATCTCCCTCCGGGTCGTCCTCCAGGGACTTGATCTTCCACGTCAGGTAGGTCACCGCCTTGTCCGGGGTCCCGTTTACCAGGAGCTCCTGGGCGTAGAGGTCAGTGAATCCGTCAATCCTGTCGCTCATGGTGAGCCTTCTTTCCTGCATCCTCGTTCTCCTCCAGCCGCGGCCGAAGCCAGCGGCGTGGTCATTCTTCGGTTAACGCCGTGCCAGCCCGCAAGGACACCGGGCCGGACGCGCGAACGCGCGGCCCGGCCGGACCCCGAGGCCGCCGGGCGCGGGCCCGGAGACGTCGGCTGGCGGAATGTCGGAAGGGGGAGTGAGAAAGAATTATGCCGTAAGGCGGAGTTTGAGCACTTGTTTATCACCACCTCCCCCCTTTGTCAACAGTTTTATCGAAAGCACCCGGGATCCGGGCGGGCGGCCCGGGCGGGGACGTGGGCCTCAAGCAAGAAACACTTTATTCCGCGCGCCTTTCAGGTCGCCCAAACTCCGCGCCTCCTGACGCGGGGTTTCCGGGCGGCCTTCCCTACGGTCCCGACGTCTCCGGGCCAGTTGCCCTCCGCCGCGACAAGCCGGGACTTGCCGGGACTGGACTGGACTGGACTGGACTGGACTGGACGGGACAGCCGTGCCATGACGGAATGAGACGGGACGGGGTGCCCCGGCGAGGGGCGCCGTCCTTGGCGGAAGGGGCTTGGGACCGGCCTCGTCCCGCCCGCCCTCCCGGCCCTGCCTTCATTCACGCATCGTGGCGCCCAGCCGGGACCGACGTCCTCCCCGCAGGGGCAGGACTCCGGCCTCTGCTCGGGCGGGGCGGCGGGCGCGGGGACCTCAAGGGTCCCGTGTGCGGCCAACTGCCCTTGCCGGGACCGGCGACAGCGGCTTGGAGCCATCCCATCGGCTATCCGGTAGTTCTCGCAGGGGCCGTAGTCCGTGTCCGCCGTTCCAGACATCTGCGTCCGCGCCCAGCCGCCTCCACCGCTCCATCGCCCCGGAGACGGAATTCTAAGGATCGCTTGCCGACACCCTACGCCTTGGTATCCGTTCACGGGCGGAAAGGCAAGGCGCCAGGCGGACATAATCCGGGATCCCGGGGCGGGAGGCCGGGAGGCCGGGGGGAAACGGTCCGGGACCCGAACGGGGGTTGCCGGGGTATCCGTTCTCTGGCCTGGCCAAGCGGATGTACAGCCCCCCGCCCCCGCCATGCGCGCGGTATCCTCCCGCACGGCGGCCGGCGCCAGAGAACTGGCCCCTCCGCCCGCCCCTCGGCTCTCCCGTCTTCCAGGCTTCCGGACGCTTCCTTTCAAGCGCCCCGGCTCTGCCCCCCGCCGGCGGCCCGGCGCGGCCCCCCCCGGCCGGGCGAGGGGCGGCGGGCGGGGGGCGGCG
>JAIRZX010000120.1 GCA_031267005.1 Deltaproteobacteria bacterium | reverse complement strand
GGGAAAGCGGCCCTGGCCGGCTGGAGGCGGTCCTGGGGAGGGGGAGGGCCGGTTAGCTCCCGGATCCATCTGCGGATTTATCCGAATAGGCACTAGCCGGGCGGACACACACACCTAATTCTATTACATTCTGCCGACCGCCCTGCCAACCGGGCCCGGGACGGGCCTCTTCCGCTATTCAGCCACTGGGAGAAGAACCGCCCATGCGCCATCGTCGCCAAGGCGTGCTGGCACAAGAAAGGCGCATGGCGGGGGGGCGGCCCCCCCTCTGAGCCGCCCCTGGCTGGCCATTGAAGCTCGCGCGAGCCTTCGCGGGGCGCCCCGGCTTGCCTCGGAACTCAAAGCCCGGACGCGGAAGCGCTCTTTCGAAGCCTGCCGTCGCCCTTCAGCTCAGCCTCCCGAGCGTTTCCGCGCATCACGCGCGTATCCCCGCCTCCCCGCCTCCCCGCCTCCCCTTATCCCCTTATTTATCCCCTTATCCCCGTATCCCCGTATCCCTAACCGTCCGCGCCAGCCTCTCCGAGGGCGCCGGGCCGAACCCTTCCAGCCCCGTGAAAACGGCCTCCGGCGGTACTTCCCGGGCCGCCGGGCCCGGATTCCCGGCCCTGGGCAACAAAAAGTTGTTGATTTTCCCCCGGAGGCGTGGTAAAAACTTTTTCTAGTCCGGTCGGCCCTTGCCGCCCCTTCCTGGCAGAAGTGCGCTTCGGCCCCTGGGGCCGGCGGAGGGGGACGCGGGCCGCTTCTGGCTTTACCCAGCCGCCCCCTGCCTTCCGGGCGGTTTCGCGCTTTTCGGGGCCGGCAGGCTGAGGGACCCTTCGGGGGACCTCATCACAACCTCACCATCTTCTGAAAGTGGGCCCGCGCCCGCTTTTTTTGATAGGCCTTGTCGAAGCCTTGACCGCCCAAGGGAAACGCAGACCGCCTCAGCCCCGGACCGGGCCGGCCCTTGCCGGCGGGGGGGGAGGCGCGGGCAAAGGGGCCAAGCGCTTGAAGGCGGCCGGGCCTTCCAAAGGTTCCGGCGGCGAGCCCCCCGTCGCCGCCGAGCCCTTCCCGGGAGGCTTGAAAGGGCTGGCCTCCAGCGCCCGCGCGCCTGTCTCGGAGCTTTTCTGCTCCATGGGATTCGAGCTTTGCGCCGTCGAAGTCGCCGGGGCGGGGGGCGCCGGCGTCCTCCGCTTCACGGCGGACCGCCTCACCGGCCCGCCCGACGGGACCCCCTGGCGCGGGTCGGGCATCACGCTGGACGACTGCGCCGCCCTCTCCAGGGCGGTATCGGCCCTTTTGGACGATCTCTGGCCCGGGGAGGGTCCGGGCTACGTCCTGGAGGTCTCCTCGCCGGGGCTGGACCGCGCTGTCGCGAGCGAGGACGAGGCCGTCCGTTTCTCCGGATCCTTGGCCAAGCTCCGGATCCGCCGGGACGGAAGGACCTCGGTCGTCTCGGGCAGGCTCAACTGCTCTCCCGGGGCGCTGTCCATAGTCCCCGTCGCGCCCGCCGCGAAACCCGGCAAGCCCCGCCCAGAGATGGCGGCCGTAGCCTTCGAGTGGGCGGAGGTGGCCAAGGCCAGGCTTCTCCCGGAGATCTGAGGCATGCCGGGGACGGCTGACAACCCGTTCCCGGGCCGGTTTCCGGGCCTGCCCCGCCAGATTCCTTCCCGGCGCCGCTTCCGGCGCCGGCTTTTTCCTTTCCCGCTCCGCCGCCCCTTTTCCCCCGCGGCCGCCACCCGGCGGCCGATTTCAGCCGGGCCCCGGCCTCCCGCCGCGGCCTCCAGCCCGGGCCTCACTCCGGGTCCTTAGTTCCGGACCGCGGCCCCCTCCGGGCCGCCCGAACCGGCCTGACAGGGACTTATACAGAAACCAGGAACGGGAAGGACGTTTGAAGGGCCTTAAATGACGGAGAACCTGAAGAGAATAATCGAGCAGATAAGCCGCGACAAGGGTCTGGACAAGCAGGTCCTGATCGAGACCATGTCCGAGGCCATCAGCTCCGCCGCCAAGAGGAAGTACGGCCTGACCGAGAACTTCGAGGTGAGCTTCAACGACGATTCGGGCGAGTTCGAGGTCTTCCGCTTCCACGACGTGGTGGAGGAAGTGGACGACCCGAACACCCAGATCTCGCTGGAGGAGGCCCGCAAGCTGGACCCCGCCTCGACGGTGGGCGACGAGCTGGGCGTGAAGCTGGACACGCGGGATTTCGGGCGCATCGCGGCCCAGAGCGCCAAGCAGGTAGTCATCCAGCGCATGAAGGACGCCGAGCGCCGCATCATCTACGACGAGTACAAGGACCGCGTGGGCAAGATCGCCTTGGGCCAGATCCTCCGGGTCGAGAAGGGCAACAACATAATTGTGGGCCTGGGCCGCCCCGAGGCCCTGCTTCCCACCTCCGAGCAGATCATCCGGGAGACCTACTACCACCGGGGCGAGCGCCTGAAGGCTCTCGTCATAGACGTGCGCCTGGACAGCCGCGGGCCGCAGATCATACTCTCGCGGACGCACCCCGACTTCCTGGCGGCCCTCTTCGAGGCCGAGGTCCCGGAGATCTTCGAGGGCATAGTGAAGATCGTGGGCGTGGCCCGGGAGGCGGGCAGCCGTTCCAAGATAGCGGTCTCCACCACCGATCCCGAGATAGACCCGGTAGGCGCCTGCGTGGGCCTCAGGGGCTCCCGCGTCCAGGGCGTGGTCCAGGAGCTCAAGGGCGAGAAGGTCGACATCATCCCCTACTCCAACGACATCGCCCATTACGTCGCTAGCGCCCTGGCCCCGGCTTCGGTGCTCCGCGTCGTTGTGGACGAGGACGCCAGGTCGCTGGAGGTGGTGGTCCCCGACGACCAGCTCTCGCTCGCCATCGGCCGCAAGGGCCAGAACGTCCGGCTGGCTTCCAGGCTTGTGGGCTGGCGCATAGACGTCAAGAACGAGACCAAGTACCAGAGGTCGCTCAAGGACGGCTACCAGTCGCTTCTGAGGCTGCCAGGCATCGGCGAGTCCACGGCCGATCTCCTCTACGAGGCCGGCTACGGCTCCGCCCGCGACATCCTGGAGGTGACCCCCGAGCAGCTCGCGGTGGTGGAGGGGCTCCAGGGCGACAAGGCGAGCCAGGTCTGGGACGCCGCCAAGCTCTACGTCGAAAACCTCGACCGCGAGGACGCCGAGGAGGCCGAGCGCGAGGCCATGGCCAAGGACTTCTTCGGCGGCGCCAAGGGCGGCCGCCCGCGCGGGCCGGAGGCCTTCCGCCAGGGCCCCTCCAGGGCCCTCCGGGAAGACGAGGAGGAACTGGAGTACGACAGCGCCGGCCCGCCTCCCGCCTCCCCCCGGGCTCCGGACGGGGAGCTTGCCGACGGGGAGGCCGAGGGCGTCCAGGCCGGGGGCCCCCCGGAAGGTTACCCTCCGGACGCCGGTTCCGGCGAGGCCGGTACCGACGGCGGCGACGGGGCCCAGGATTCCGGCGGCGGCTTCGGGGCCCAGGATTCCGGCGGCGGCTTCGGGGCCCAGGATTCCGGCGGCGGCTTCGGGGCCCAGGATTCCGGCGGCGGCTTCGGGGCCCAGGACTCCGGCGACGGCGACGGGGCCCAGGACTCCGGCGACGGCGACGGGGCCCAGGACTCCGGCGACGCTCCGGAAGCCGAGCCTGAGCCCGGCCCGGAAGACGATCCGGGCGACGGCCCCGGAAGCGAGCCTGACGGGGACGGCGCCGACGGCCCCGGGCCCGCCCAGGACGGCCCCGGCGGGACGCGGTAGAGGCCGTGACAGGTGAGGAAGGCTCCATGCCCCCAAGGCCCCAGGCCCCCGAAGAGGGAGCGAGTAAGCCGCGCCGCCTGGAAAGCCGCGTCCAAAGCCAGGCGCAAGGCCTCGCCCGCCGTCCCGATCCGTTCTTGCTGCGTCTGCCGAACCCGCAAGCCGTCAAGCGAGCTCATCTTCCTTAACCCCTTCATGACATCCGCCTCCCCGGGCCGCACCGGCCCGTCCCCGCCCGGAAAGGGCGGCGGGCCGCCCCGCCGCGGCCCATCCCCGGCGCGGGCCCGGGGTAGCCGTCTCCCCCGGCGCCCCCCGGATCCGCCTGAACCGCAGGGCCTCCCGCCCGATCCCGCCGCGGCCCCTTCACCGGCCGTTTCCCCCGTCCCGCTAGGGAGGGGCGCCTGGGTATGCCGGAGCGAGGCCTGCCTCGCCAGGCTCCACCGCAAGGGGGCTTTGGACCACGCCTTCCGGGGACGGAGGAAACTTCTCCCGGGCGCCATGGAGAGGCTTTCGGAGCTTTTGGCCGCCGACGGCGGCCGCGAGCCGCCTTCGGGCCCGGAACCTTCCGGCCCTCCGGGGCCTTCCGGACTTCCGGGGCCAACCGATTCTCCAGGCCCTTCCGGCCCTCCAGGCTCCGGCCGGGAGGCTTGACGGGGGCCGTCCGGGCCGGGCGACTAAACGCCTCCCGTGGCCTCCATTTCCAGATCACGCGGGCGGCCGGGGAAAGTTTTCCGGTCGGCCGCCGGGCCGCCAAGGCCAGCCGGGCTTTCGGGACCGCTTTCCCGGAGGCCCCGCGCCGGGCCCCGCCGCCTAGGGGCGCCGGCGCAATGCGGCCGGGGACCCCCGGCGGCCCCAGCCTCCGGAGGGTCCCCCGGCCCTCTTAACAGAGCAGGTACTATCAGGGATGGGTAAGAAAAGGATACACGAGCTGGCCAAGGAGCTGCAGATGACCAGCTCCGAACTGCTCGCGAAAATGGCCGATATGAAGTTCCTGGTGGGGCAGAAGCTCGGCGCCTCCAACAGCATAGACGACTCCGTGGCGGAGCAGATAAGGCAGGCCCTCCTGAAGGCCGCTTCTCCCCAGCCCCAGGTGGTGAGGAGGCGCAAGCGCGCCGAGTCCCCGGAGCCCGAGGCCGGGAAAGCCGCGCCCGCGGCTGACCCCTTCGCGCCTGACGCCCCCCGGGAAGTGGCCGTTGCCGCCCCCCCCGAGGCGGGCTCTTTCGCCCCTCCCCCGGAGCCTGCGGCGCCCCCGGCCTTTGCCGAGGACGCGCGGCCGGCGGCGCCTCCGCCCGCCTTCACCGAACCCGCCCCCGGCCCGGACCCCGCCCCCCCCCCCGAGCCGTTCCCCCCGGGCCCCCCCCAGCCCCCCCCCGCGGCCCCCCCCGCCGCCCCCCCCCCCCCACCC
>JAIRZX010000111.1 GCA_031267005.1 Deltaproteobacteria bacterium | reverse complement strand
GTTACGCGGTCCGGGCGCCCCCGGGGAGCCTCCGCCGCGTCCGGAAGCCCGCTCGGCCCGGCGTTCCGGGCCCGGGTTTCGCCGCCGCCGGGTGGCGGGAGCGCTCCCTGTTTTAACGGCCGCGGCCCTGGCCTTGGCGCTGTGGGCGCCCTCCCTGGCCCCGCCGTCCGGGGGGGGGCCGCTTCCGGCGGGGATTGCGGGGGGAGAGGCCTTCGCCCAAACGTTGGATCCGGGAACGGATCAGGGCGGGGACTGGCGGGGCAGGCGCCCAGCTAAAAGGCCATTCAGGATCATCTACGTCGAGGGGGGCTCGTACGCGGACTATTACATGACGCTCTCCGGGCTCGTGCGCGGGCTCCACTCGCTGGGGCTGGTGAAGGACGGGAACCCGCCGGCCAAGCCGGACTCCACGGACACGCTGGAACTGTGGCGGTGGCTGTCCAGGACGCAAGGCGCCGGGGGGCTTCTGGAGTTCCCGGAGGACGGTTTCTATTCGGCGGGCTGGTCTCCCAGGGGCCGCGCGGAGGTCCGGAGGGCCGTGTCGGAGAGGGTTGCCGGGAAGGGCGACGTGGATCTCATTCTGGCGTTCGGTACCCGGGCGGGGCTGGACTACGCGGCCGAGAGCCCCGGCGTCCCGGTCATGAGCATGTCCGCCATAGACCCGGAGGGGGCCGGTTTCGCCCGGGAGGGGGGAGGCCCCGACGCGGAGAGGCCCTGGGCGCATGTTTTCGTGAAGAGGGACAGGATACCGGCTCAGCTGAGCCTGTTCCACGGGACATTCAAGTTCAGGAGGCTGGGCGTCCCGGTGGAGGAGGACCCCGAGGCGGGAAGGCTGTCCATGGCCTGGCCTGCCATCGAGAAGACCGCCTCGGAGCTGGGCTTCGAGACCGTACCCTGCTACGCCTCCATGGAAATCCCGGACCGCGACGCGGCCTTCAGGAACCTCATGGACTGCCTGGAGTTCCTCTCCCGCGAGTCGGACGCCATTTACCTTACGGTCAATAACGGCATGCTCCGGAGCAGGATGGGCGAGATCCTGGCCCCTATTGCCGAGGCCGGGCTGCCTTCTTTCTCCCAGGAGGGCTCCGAGGCCGTGCGCGCCGGGGTGCTCATGAGCGCGGGCCAGGACGATTACGACGATATAGGGCTTTTCGAGGCGAGGGCCTTGCGGGAGATAGTCTACGGGGGCGTGCCGGGGGAAATCCCCGGGGTCTACAAGGCCCACGCTTCGGTCGCCATTAACCTCACCATGGCTTTGAGGATAGGCTGGAACCCGCCTTTCGAGATCCTGGTCGCCGCCGACAGGATATACCAGGGCATGGCCGAGCCCTACCGGGACGGGCACCCTTCCTGGGCGGTACGCACGGGGGGGCTGGCTTCCGGGCGGGCCGGGGGACAGGCGGCGGACGCCCCCTCCGGAGCCCAGGGGCCGGGGCCTGGCGGGCCGGAGTACGGGGTGGAGCCCGGAGGGCCGCCTGGAAGAGGGCAAGCAAACGAGCCCCCCCCCGTTCCGGGTACTGGGAGCGGTCTGTTGGGCGCGGACGCCCCGAGGCCCAAGCCAGCGGCCGATCCAGGGCCAATGAAAGCGTACGGGGCTTCAGGCGCCATAACGGAGAAGGGGGGACGCGGCCTTGACGGGGACGGCCCCGACTCGGCGGGAGGGGCCGCGGCAGGCTATCGGCCCGATGCGGGAACGCCCTACCGGGACGGGGAGGCGGACCGGTGAACGGGGCCAGTCGTTACAAAGGCCGGGCGAGGCCGCCGGTCTCGGGGCCCGCGGGGGGAGCGGAGGCAGCCTATGGGCTTCCGTCTTAAGACGTCGGTCCTCATTGTGGCCGCCGTGTTCCTGTCGGTGGTGCCCTTCAGCCTGTACTCGCTGGAGGAGTTCACCTCGACCGGGGTGGAGCGGGAGCGCCGGGACTTCAGGGTAGCCGCCGCGGTGCTGGCCGAGGAGATCAGGGCCTCCAACTACAGCTTCCTGGCGGAGGAGGTGCTCGACATCGTGGGGCGCAAGGAGGCTTTAAGGAAGGTGAGCTTCCTGTACGCCAGCTACCTGGACGTGCTTGAGGAGGGCGGGGGGGGGCCGCCCGAGCTGGAGCCCACCTCTGAAAGCCTGAGGGCCAGGCTCTCCGAACTGGGGGTTGAGGCCGGGATGATACGCCTGGACGCGGGGGGTGACGAGACGGTGTCGTCGCTCCCAGAGTCCTGGACGGATGTCACCGACGTGCTGGGGAGGAATCTCGCGTACCTCGCCTTGGAGGACGAGCAGTCATCCGAGGGCAGGTTCTACTTGTTCAATTCGGGGACGCCGGGTTCCGCCGGCGCCAGGACGCTATTGGGCTTCATGTGCCCCTCGGGCGACAGGAGGAGGATCTACGCCTTTCTGGAAGACGTCACCGTGGAGGCGGTGAGGTCCGGCAGGGCGGCCGAGTCGGTACTGGGCCAGCTGAGGTACCGCCTTTCGGAATTGCCGTTGAGCGAGCGGTCGCTGGCGGCGGTGTTCGGACCGGACGGTACGCCGCTTCTGACCTACGGCGGCCCGCGGGAAGGTGAGGAGGGCGACTCGGATTTGTGGAGGCTCCCCCCGGAGGCGATGGAAAAGGCCAGGGGCAGGCGCTTCCTCGAGGAGAACATAGCCTTCCCGGGGGTGCGCGGGCCCGTCATAATGCGGGTGGAGCACTTTAGGCCCCTGGACTGGTACATTACGCTGGCCACCCCCCATGCGGCCCTGTCCGCTCCCTCCAGGGCGCTCGCGTGGAAGCTCGCCTTCGCCGCGGGGGTGGCGGTCGTTTTGGGCGTGGTCTTCGCCCTGGTCTCGGCCAAGGTGCTGGCCAGGGGGCTCTTGAGCCTGGAGCGGCGGGCCTCCGAGGCAGAGGGGCTTGATCTGGCCGATCCCTCGAGCGCGGACTTTTTCCGCGCCGATCCCTTGGCCGAGCGGCGCGACGAGGTCGGAAGCCTGGCCGGCGCGGTCGACAGGCTGGGGCTCTCGCTAGTCACCAACATCCAGGAGGCCATCGCTGCGGGCAAGGCCCAGGAGAGGGTCTTGGGCGAGCTCACTGCGGCCAGGGAGATCCAGGCGGGCATGTTGCCGCTCCCCAGGGAGGCCCCCAAGACCCCGGGCTTCGACGCGGCGGCGATGCTGCACCCGGCAAAGGAGGTGGGGGGGGATCTCTACGACTTCTTCACCGCGCCCTGCGGGCGGAGGTGCCTGGCCATCGGGGACGTCTCGGACAAAGGCGTGCCTGCGGCGCTGTTCATGAGCATGGTGGTGACCCTGGTGCGCGGGACCATCCAGAGCGGGCTCCAGCCGGAAGCGGCCTTGGCCCTCTTGAACGAACAGCTAAACGACCGCAACCCGTCAAGCATGTTCGTGACGCTCTTCATAGGCCTTTTCGACGCGTCCACCGGGATTTTCACCTACGCCAACGGCGGCCACATCCCCCCGGCGGTGGCCGGCGCCGACGGGGTCCGGTTTTTTTCGACGGAAGACCCTGATCCCCTGGTTGGCGCCTGGCCCGGCGTCAAGTACAAGAGGCGGGAAGAATACCTGGGCGACGGCGAGCTCTGCCTCCTTTACACTGACGGCGTGACCGAAGCCCAGGACGCCGATGGTGCCCTCTTCGGCCAGGAGCGGCTCCGCCGGGCGCTGGAGGGCGCCTCCCGCGACCCCGAGGAGGCCGTGGAGGCGGTGTACAGCTCAACCTTAGAATGGCGAGGGGACGAGCCCCAGTCCGACGACATCACCATGCTGGCATTCCGGCGTAAAATCCCGGTGTAAGCCCGCCGTTTCGGGGCTGGCAATCCCGGAGGCGGGGAGCCCTCCAAGAAGCTCCCGTCCCAGCGCGGCCTGCTGCAAGAAGGTATGGCGGCTAGTATCCCGGATGGCCCCCGGGGATCCCGAGGGTTCCAGGGGCAGACGGCAAGTATTCCCTCTCTCGGGACCGG
The DNA here is from genome assembly GCA_031267005.1 of Deltaproteobacteria bacterium. GTDB lineage: Bacteria > Desulfobacterota > Desulfarculia > Adiutricales > Adiutricaceae > JAIRZX01. The sequence continues at coordinate 12,743 of JAIRZX010000111.1, read as the reverse complement.
AGGCGGCCCCGGGCGAGCCAGAAGGGTTTACCGGAAAGAGCGGGCGCAAGCTCGGCCATTGCGGGACGCGGCCTGAACAGCCAAAGGCTTTCGCGGGGCCGCTGTCTGGCCGACACGGACCATAACTGGTGCGTAAGGGCCCCAAACAGCCCTTAATGAGCTAAAGGCTCTTAGGGTCTTGAGCGGGGGTGTATTCCGAATCAGAAGCGAATGGCCGGAAATTACGGTTTGCCGTCTGGGCAGGGCGGCCGGCCCCGGGCGGGGCAGGGCTGCCCGGGTCTGCCAGCCAGGCCAGAGCCGGGCTGGACAAGAGCGTTCCCTGGCTGCGGCTCTCCGGAAACAGGTTCTCCGGTGTCCGGAATGGGCCGGGGGAAAGCCCAGAAACTTCTTGGACAGTGTGCCAGCCTCGAGAAAAGGCAAGAAGCGGGGTTGCAGGTGTACAGATATGAGAACAAGGGAGAGGGGGAGGACGAACCATGTCGAATCCGGTCGTCCTTTCTAATGCCGGAGGCAATAATCCGCGGGGGAGGCCTTGACCGAGAATAAATGTACACCTACATAGTTCAACAGGCTAATAAGCCAGTCGCGGGCAACCCTCCCGGCCCGCTCCTGGTTGTCCGTGGCGCTGCTTTGCCGAGCAAGACTTCAAAAGGGCGCCACGCCCGTCCGCCAGGAGAGGATGAGCGCTTGTGATTCCGAGCGCGTTTCGAGATCAGGAGGACACATTAAGAGGTAGCCCAGGCGCAGACGTCCAGCCATGGTGTCCGAGCGGGCGTTAGGGGCGGCGCCGGGGTTTTCGGGTAGTTGGGAACGGCAACTGGATTCGGCCATCGAGGCATGGGAATAGCCGCGGCTGACGAAAACAGCGGGTCAAAGGTCCCGGTCCGCAGTCCCTGCGGCAGGTTTGACCGCCTCTGGGGAATAGCCTATAATTTTGGTCCGGCGGGCCTCGGCCGCGTTCTTGCGGCGATACGGCCCGCCCGTCGCCCAAGGCTTCGCCGTTTTCCCAAGAATCGGCTCCGCAACGGGCCTCCCGTGCCAGGCGGTTTATGACAACGTGCCACACGCACTTCAACCTCCAAGGAGACTACATGTCTGAAGAACGGAAGTACCAGTTCAGCTGGGAGCTAATAGGCGATCTCGACACCGCCAGGCCCAACCTTGGGCCCAAGCTCCGCATGGAGGCCTACCGCCTGCTCCAGTTCTGCACCAGGGACATCCTGGAGCAGCGCTACGGCACCGATGCTGCCGACAAGATTTTCTACGACGCGGGGGAACTCGCCGGCAAACACTTCTACGCCAACGCCCTGGATCACCCGCCGGAGGACATAAACGACCTGGTCAAGCAGCTTCAGGCAACCTTGGTGGACATCGGCATCGGCATCTTCAAGGTCGAGAAGATTGACGAGAACCTGGAGTGCATCATGACCGTGGCCGAGGACCTGGACTGTTCGGGGCTTCCGGAGCTGGGTTACGGCGTGTGCGTCTACGACGAGGGCTTCATAGCCGGCATCATGGAGTCCTTCACGGGAAGGCCCTTCACGGTAAAGGAGATCGACTGCTGGTGCACCAACGAGCGCACCTGCCGCTTCGAGGCGAAACCCAAAGCGGTTTAGGCCTCCAAAGCCGAAGGCTCCCTGGCGGCCTGCAGAGACGCGCCGGGCCCGGGGCCCTCCCCCGGGGCCGGGGCTTCTCTACAGGTAAGGAAACTGGGCGCCGTTTCCGCCCGGGAGGCCTCCGGCCTTTCCGATTCGGCGCTCTCGGCGCGGCTTCCGGCCCGGCCTCCGGGGATTTGACACGTGGCATCGGACGCTTACAAGAAGACCAGGCTCAGGACCTTCACCAGGGCCGACGCCGAAGCCATGTTCAAGTTCCTGGAGAAGGTCATCATGGACAATAAGACGCCCGTGTTGCCCCCCGAGTACGCCGACTGGGATACCTTCCACTCCCTCTACCAGCACACATCCGAAATCAAGAACGCTCTCATCAACTTCGCCAAGGGGGAGCTCGATCTCCGGATGGTGAAGAAGGGCGCCACCTCAGGCAACCTTAAGGCCATCCTGGCCAACCTCTCCCACCTGGCTTGGCAGTTCAAGGTCGCGGCTTCCGGGGACTTCAGCCATACCGTCGACTACATGGGCGAGTTCTCCGAGGCCTTCAACCTCATGACCTCCTCCTTGGCCCGCAACGAGAGGCAGTTGCGGGAGAAGCAAGAGGAGCTGGCCAAGCTCACGATAGAGCTAACCAAGGAGATCCGCCGCCGGGACCAGGTGGAGCTGGCCTTGAAGGCTTCCGAGAGCAACTACCGCAACCTGGCCCTTCACGACCCCCTCACCAAGATTTACAACCGCGGTTACTTCAACGAGGCGGGCGGCCGCGAGGTGGAGATCGTGCGCCGCAGGGGCGACGACCTCTCGCTTCTCATGATGGATCTTGACAAGTTCAAGCGCTTCAACGACACCTTCGGGCACCTTTCCGGGGACGCCGCGCTCATCCACACGACCATGATCGTAAAGGAGCTCCAGCGCAAGACCGACATCTTCGCCCGCTACGGCGGCGAGGAGTTCGTCCTCCTCTTGCCCCAGACCAATTTAAACGACAGCCTGGACATAGGCGAGCGGCTCCGCCGGGAAATCTCCTCCCGCTTCGACCCGGCCCCCAACTGCCACGATCCCATTTCGATAAGCATAGGCATCGCCTCCCTTACCCAGCAGGTAGCCATCAAGGCCGAGAACTCCGAGTCGCTTTTGAAGCTTCTCACCTCCAGGGCTGACGAGGCGCTTTACATGGCGAAGACCCTGGGCGGCAACAAGGTCTGCGCGTACGGAATCGACTTGAACGCCCCCACCGAAGAGGAGCTGGCAGAGGAGGCCCGCGAGGCGGCAGTTCTGTGGGCTTCAAAACAGAAGGAGGCGTCGGGCCCGCCCATCCCTCTCCCCCCGTCCGCAGACGAGATCTGGCGCAGGGAAGCGGACCAGGCGGCGGAGCTGGCCATGCGGGCGGATCGCGCAGTGGCTCTCGCCGGGCTCGCCCCCGTGCCCTCCGAAGTCTTTGAACCGCAGGCTCCACGGGAAACGGAGAGAACGGCTGAGTCGGGTTCCGGCAGGCCTTTGCCGCCTCTTTCGCCCCAACACCAGCATGCCTCCCCATCAGTCACGGCGTTGTCCCCGTCGGCCCTTTCCGCAGGATCCCCTTTGGACCAACGCCCGGCTGCTTTTGCTCCTGGGCCGGAGCTTCCGCCGCTTGAGGAATGTGCCCGCGTCCCCGATCCTGCAGATGCCGCTCCCAAAATACCTCCCGATGGTGTTTTGGGCCGCACTACAAGTTCCTCGTAACCTGCTGTTATCCTCTCCTGTCCCTTTCCCGTCGGGGTCTAGTCTGCGTACGAGCATATTCATGTACCCGCTTACCCCCTTGTGGCGTCCTGTCGCTATAATTTCCGTAAACTGCCCTTCAGTCGGGCGTATTGAGTTTCGGGTTCCTGCTTCCCGACTTCCGAATAGATTCCCCGAGCGTAAGTGATTTTATGTCTTGAGTTCTCTAAACCCTTTGCGGGCCTAAAAAAACGGCTTAACGCGGCCCCGGCCATAGATTTATTATTATTCTGTGGTTAGTTTCACGGCGCCTGAGATGGTTCATCCACAGAGACAGTCCAAAGGGGCGGCATACCTTTTCTTCGACTATCCTTTTCTGGGACCCCGAAAAGCGTTGCGGCATTCATAGGTGCCTGTATTTTGGTCAGCTTGGTTCGAATGGCTTTACGCCTAATAAGTTCTGTTTGGCTCGTCTCTACAGCGGCCACCCTGAAAGACAGGAGCAATTTCTGTCGAATGTCGAACTAATCGAGTTATTTTAACATTTCCTTTTTTAACCTGACTTTTAGTAGTAGCCCATCGATTCTGAGTCCTTAAAATTTAGACATCCATATCCGTAAGTTTGGTTCGGCTCAGTTATTGGATTAAATAGGCGATTGCGCAGGTGTTTCGTAAGACCTTGCCCGGCTGTCGCATTTCTAACAGTCAGACAGAAAAAAATCTGGTCAAATTAATGAGTTAAGTCTAACTTCCAGTATTGTATAACTTGTCCACATATATATCGTTTGTTTTATTGGAATAATCCGCTATAAATTCATTTCGTCCGCAAGTCGAAAAAATGCTTGAAATAGACTTGCGAATGATTCGGAGGCTATTCCGAACAGGAAATATTAGGAGTTGGAGTATATTGCGAAGCATCGTTTCCGGCCCCGACGAGGAGGGTTTTGTTGTTTGCGGTGGAGTCATGTACCGGACCATTCAGCCTATTCTCCCAGCTCATTGTGAGTCAGAGACACTTCGCGGCACGCTATCGCCTTCGGGAGGCTCCGGGAACCGCTCGCCATGGACGCCGTGAGGCTCCGGGGAGCCCTTGCCACGAATAACCCGTTCGGCGCAGACATATCCTGCTGAGGGATAGCTCCTAACTATAAATTATAATTTCTGATGGGGGAGCATCTGTTAAAAATTGCCGTCTTTGCGTAAATGATAATATTAAGTTCAGGTCCAGCCGATATTTTTCATATTAATAATTAAATATGGGGCTCTCCATCGCTCGTTGCGATGGACCGAGACTCATGGCCCGAGACTCGGTTTTCTTCGAAAAATTCGGAATTATTTGAGTGATACCTGCAACTCTTTCCTAAACTATTATTTTGTTCACTTGGTTCCCGCATGCCCTGTAGACAGTCAGGATCCAAACATGTTTGGATTTTTAGCGTCTAGTTCCCCAAAGAAATTAACAGAAGGGCCTTGTTGTATTTTTCTCGCCCAACTCCTTCAATATGGAGATAGCGCGATGGCATCTGGAATTTTAAATAATTTTTTCCTATTTATTAAGGCGGGCAGCGTTAACGATTGCGTTACGCCTGGTTAGGGGGGCTACTCTAATGATTTCAGTATCTTGGCTTTTGGCGTGAGCCGCATAACAATATTAGGAGTTTTTTGCCACTCCCTTGAATTCCCGGTGATAGAATTGTATGCACAACTACCGAATTTATTTTATATCGTTGACTTATGAGTCTTGCGGGGATAGTATTTTAAGGCCCGATATGGACACGGGGTTCAGGGCAAGCGTTGATCCAGCCCCGTCGGCCATAGTTACATCGAGTAATGAACGCCTCCCGATTCCTGGGGGGCCGGGGGTGGCAAACTGAACCTCAGCCTCAAAATCACCCTCTCGTTCGCCGCAGTGCTGGCTTGCGCCTTCGGATTAATGGCGGCAGTGTTGTGGCACCTGGATGACGAGGCGGACCTGGCGGAGCTCGAGAGGGCCCGCGAAGTTACGGTTGCCTTCCACCTCGGAGCGGCTTCTGGGGCTGAGTTGGCCGGGGTTTCGCTGGCCACTTTTACGTCCTCCTCCCTCTTCCCAGAATCGTCTCCTTGGGCAGACTCTATTTCTGAGATAAACGGCTTGGCGAACCGCCTTAAGGACCAGTCCGACGGGTCGCTCGTAAAGAATAATGACCGTTCGGAGAAACTGGCCGCTTTTTTCAGGGCGGGAGGAGATCTGCTCGCCGCGCTGGGCCCCGGGGATACTCCGCTTGCCAGGCGGGTTTCGGACTCGATGCTTTCCGCGGCCCAGCTGGCTCCGGACGGTTTGTCGAGCGGGCTGGCAGAGCTTGCCTCAGCTGGGGCAAATTCCTCCTTGGAGACTCGTCCGTTTCTTTCGGCCTTCCTGGAGACAGGCGACAAGCTCGCTGAGTCCTCCAGGGCCTTCCTTGAGGCGGAAAAGCTCAAAAAAGAGACCGCCCTTTCTATATATCAAGGTTCCAGGGACATGGTCTCCCGGGCCCGGTTCTCCGGGACTGCGGGCCAGATAGCCGTGCATCTCGTTTTGGGGGTGGTTGGGCTTGTCGCCATCTGCGCTGTTTCGGTGATGCTCCTGAGACGTTCGTCCATAAAGCCGCTCTCCCGAGTGCTTGGCGGCTTGAACCGATGCGCTGGAGAGGTGACTTGCACGGCGAAGCTCCTGTCCCGTTCGAGCGGGCAGATAGCCAAAGGAGCGTCGGACAACACCCAGGCCGTCTTGAACGCCATAAGTTCCCTGGAAACCCTGCTCTCCATGGCAAAACGGAACGCGGGCCACTCGGACGAGGCCAAGGAGCACGTATCGGAGGTGAAGAACTTCGTGGAGGAAGCCAACCTCTACATGCTGGACATCGCCAAGGCCATGGAAGAGATCAAGGGCTCGGGCCAGGCGTCCAGCCAGATCATCAAGAGCGTTGAAGAGATAGCCTTCCAGACCAATATCCTCGCGCTGAACGCCGCTGTCGAGGCGGCCCGGGCCGGGGAGGCGGGATTGGGTTTCGCTGTCGTCGCGGACGAGGTCAGGAACCTGGCCAACAAGAGCCGCGACGCAGCGGCCAGTACCACCTCCATGTTAGCCTCTAGCATCGAGCGAATAAACGGCGGGGCGCTTTTGGTGGAAAAGGCGAAGGAGAGTTTCGTGCGGCTGGTCGAGACCAGCGACCAGGTGAAGGGAATCGTCGAGAGCATCGCCCTCGCCAGCCGAAGCCAGACCCGCGACATCCAGGATCTCCACCAGTCCATAGCGCTGATGGACAAGGTGACCCAGGAGAACTCCCTGGAGGCGGCCGAGGCCGAGAACATCTCTACGGACTTGAACCGTCAGGCGGGTGTCCTGGCCTCCGCTGTAACCAAGGTCTCCACCATATTACAGGGTTCCGGGGCGCCTTCCCCCCGTGTCCGCCGCCTCGGAGCCCTTCCTAACCGGATTTCCGGGCCCGGTTCAGCTCTGCGGGCGTCAGCTCCAGCCCCCCCTTCCGTCAGTTCCGCCGCTACCGAGGCGGAGCTTCCGGCCCGGAAGGCGATGGATTTGGACAAGCTTAAGGGGCCGCCCGATGCCCCGAGGCCTGTTTTCAAGACCGCCCCCTCCAAAGATCTGAATGAGGCCATTCCTATGGACGACGACTTCTAACAAGGCGTGAAGCCGGCTTCCCGCTCCCAACCGCCCTGTACACGGCCCGCCCGCTTCGGTCGGTTCCGCTTCGTCTTTATCCCTTAAACTCGGCCTCTCTTCACGGAAGGACGAACTCCCAACCCCCAGGACAGCCGAACCCGCATCCAGGACCGCCGAATTCATTTCCAGGACTTCCAGGACTTCCAGGACTTCCAGGACTTCCAGGACTTCCAGGACTTCCAGGACCTCCAGGACCTCCAGGACCGCTGACTCACCTCCAGGACCGCCGAGCTTCCCCCCCCCCACCACCACCAAACAGAGACCCGAGGACAACCAAGACAACCGATGAGCCGACACCCCGCAAGCCTCCAGAGCTTCCGCGAGATAAGGGAGGAGGGCTTAAGCTACGCCGACAAGACGGAGCACTTGCACAGGCTCCTCATGGACGGCCGCGCCTTCAGGCTCACCAGGCCCCGGGCGTTCGGCAAAACCTTGTTCATAAGCTCGCTCAAGGCCCTTTTTCAGGGGAGGGCGGATCTGTTCAAGGGGTTGTACCTTGGAGGCGCCGGATGGGACTTCGCGAAGCGTCCCGTCATAGCGCTTGACTTCGCCCGGTTGGGCTCCGGGAGCCCCGGGTCCGCCGGAGAGGACCTGAGCTGGGAACTGAAAAGGATAGGGCTTAAGGAAGGCCTCCAGGTAAAGGGCACCGCCCCCGGCTCCCTAGTCTCATGGCTGGTGGACGCCTTGTACGCGAAGCACCAGAGGCGGCCGGTCGTTTTGGTGGACAACGCCTCGAGACCCTTGGAGAGGCGCCTGGGCGATCCTGCGGCCATGAAGGCTACGCTGGAAGCGCTTGGCGGCTTCTGGGAGGCGCTGGCCTCCCAAGGACCGCGTCTCCGCTTCGTCTTCGCCGCTTCCGGCTTCTGCTTCAAGGGCATTACCGGGCCGGAGGGGTTCCTGAAGGACGTTTCCGTGGGGTCCAGGCAGGCGGGATGCTGCGGGTTTACTCCCGAGGAGATCGACCGCGTCTTCAGGGATTCCCTGGCGGAGGCGACCGAGCTGAGGAGGGCTGACGGCGCCCTTCCGTCCAAGGCGGGGGCGGGGGATCTGAGGGCCGAGATCCTGCGCTGGTACGGAGGCTACTCCTGGGACGCCGAGACCAGGGTGGCTTGCCCCGCCGCGGTAATCGCCTTTCTCGAAACCTCCGAGAATTCTTGGCATTTCTTGGAAGATCGCCCACCGGATTTGATACCCGAGGCTCTCTGGCGCGAGGCGGCCTCGGAGGTTCCCCCCGGCGCGGATCTGACTTACACCCGGGGGATGCTCTGCTTGGTCGATCCGGCCCGCCCGCCTTTGGCGCCCCTCATGTTCCAGGCTGGGGCCCTGTCGCTTTCCGGCAAGCGCGAACGGGACGGCGTACCCGAGTACAGCCTGGGCTTCCCGGACCGCGACGCGGAGGGGGGGTTCAGGATGCTGGCCTTGGCCGCGCTTACGGGACTCGACCACGCCGCCTTGAGGGCCCACGTCCGCCTCTTCCGCCGCGAGGCGGGCGAGGGCCGCGCCGAAGGCGCTGCGGCGGCCTTGGCGGGCCTTCTCGCTGATTCGCGGGAGGCTTTGGCAGGTCGTCCGGAGGGGCGCGGCTCGCTGTACTGTCTACTGCTGAGGCTGGCCGGCTTCGAGGGAGCGGCCGGCGAGCGTGACGGGGGAAGGGCCCGGTTTTCCGGAGCCGCGTCCGGCTGGGCCTCCGGGGCGTTGAGGGTTTCCGGAAACCGCCGCGTCCAGGTGATGCTCCGCCACATACCCGGCGCCGACGGAAGCGGTGAGGGCGCCGCGAGGCGTCTCCTGCAGGAGGCCATGGACGCGGCAGTGCGCGAGGTCCGCGAAGGCGGGGAGGCCGAGGAGCGTTCGGTACCGGGACAGGCGGCGCCGTCCTGGGAGGCGAGAAGGCTCTTTGTCTTCTCCGCCGGGGCCTGGGAAACGGCCGGATGCTCCGCTGACTCGGGCCATCCCCTGATGTTCAGGCCGCTTTCGAGGGCAGACGAGTCTTAAAAGGGTCAGTGCGTGAAACCCTTGCCCGGGTCCGTCGGCGGCGGCATGATTGTCAGCCGGAAACTTCGGTTTTGGGTATCTCCTAGGCATCGCTAAGCGATTTTAATGATGTAAGGCTGCTGTATTGTCTCTGCTATGTCTCCATGCGCCCACGTCTCTGTCGCCTGGTCTTTGAGAGCCACTGGGTAGCGTCTTCGGGCGCCGCTTTTCCAGGGAGTCCATTCTGGCCTTGTCGCGTTCGGATAAACTTCCCGTGGCGGAGCAGGTGACGCTGCCGGCCCGTATATGCCAGTCCGGAATATACCGTTTCAACTATTGTTCCTCACCGTGGCGGTATGCTGGCAGGACTGAGTAACTGCGCCGCGTTCACTAAAACATTTGGCGAGCGCTTTTCAGGAATTCGGCCGCTCAAGAGTAGGGTCGGGTTATTCTTCGAACCGGATCCTAACAATGCCTGATAGCCTGTTATACTCAGCTCTCTCCGTTGCAAATTGGTTTATATTGTAAAACCGTTCTGAGCCAAGCGGGCTTGCTTATTTAAAACTCAATAAGTTTTTTTATTCATTTTCAGGGATGGCATTCGGCCCGTTTCTCATTCCCGCTTTCGAAGAACCTAGAGAAACATGGAAATATTGGCCTGTAAAGAACTCTATTATCGCGCCTTGAGTTTCCGGGAGAAACACAGCAAAATATCGGATATTATCGAAGGAACGATGCAGAAATCGTTAAATACGAAGGAGGACGGCCCAAAATTATTGGCTTTAGAAACGAGGGAAATGATTTCATAAAATTGTTCTGGACAGGTTACGCCAAAAGTGAACAGTGGGAGCTTGTTGCAGCCAGCCACGCGGGAAATTGGTCTTGGGGCCAGGTTTCGGTTCCGACCAGGGGCAATCGCGTCTACGTGAATCCGGCAGTTCCCAGAGAAGCAATAAAATCGAATATTAAATTGGTTATTGGAGAAATCATCTCTAAAAGGGCAATAAGATCAAACCTAACCATCGCTGGATATCGTTGAAGAAATTCCGACTGAAGAAAAGGCCTGCTCGGCATGGCAGAACTTTTTTCGGAATTATGTCTGTATAACAAAGAAAGATGTCTGTACTATCTCCATAAAATATGAATTGAAAACAAAGAAGAACCTTGAAAAAAAATTGCCACATTCTATTACAAGACTTTGAAGCGTTAAGAATGGATAACCACGGATTATTCCAAATATATTTATTTGGCAGCCTGTTTGCCGTATTCGGGAGTATAATTGCACTCAATGGCGGCGCATACGGCTTATCACCTATATTTTTTACTGCGGTTTTAGGGCACGTTATTATAATAATATCTCAAATTTTTGCATAACAACTTTAAAACCATCTTGTAGCCGGCTGGAAATAAAAAACATCCATCAAAATAACTATTATAATCCCGTTCTCTAAATCTAAACTGTTTCTGAAGCGATTAGCGAAACATAATTCCAAAGCAAACGCCACAAAAATATTTAGCCTGCATTCCTGGCCGTATTTTTCATTGTAATTATTGTTAATCAAACAAGCTGAGTACAAACATCATTAATTAAAAATCTTCGACTGTTTGAAGGAAAGCGACGCTTTTAGAGAAACCTAGCCCGACTTTCGCAGTTATAAAAGCCAGAAAGCAAAAAATCCAATAAAATCAATCACTTAGTCCTCTCTTTATGTATTACCTAATTATATTGAGCACAAAGCTCTTAATATTAGTGCAACAAATCACTATAATTCCTGCACTGTATTACCTGATAATTCGTGGGAGGTTTTGATTTTATGACGTCCTTGGTAGCCAAACTCATTAAGGGGAACAAGTACTACTATGGTCGATTCAGCCAGAGTCGATGGCAAGCCAAGGATTGTCCGCCAAGTCTACCTTGGGAGTATCGATAAGATTATCGAAGGCAACCATCTTCTGAATGCAGAAGGAGTAGAAACACACACCAGTTGTGATGTATTGGAGTTTGGAGCTGCCAGTGCCCTTTTAGATGTTTCTGAAAGGCTTGGAATTCGCAAAATCATAGACGACGTTATTGGAAAGGGGGATCAAGGGTTGCCTGTCGGAGATTCTCTTAATTCTTGCTGCAATCAATCGTGCCGTTGCACCTGTCAGCAAGAGAGCTTTCTTCGAAAACTGGTTTGACAAGACTGTATTGTATAAGTCTTTCCCGTTAGCTAACGAGAGGAGTCTGTCTAGCCAAGGATTTTGGAACAATATGTCGCTTGTAACCCCCCATAACATACGCTTGATCGAGGATGAAACCACAAGAAGGATTATTAATACTTATATTATTAGCACAGACTGCCTCTTGTTTGGCAGTACAAAATTTTATTACTTATTTCGATTCTGATAATCCATCGTTACTCGTAAAGAGGGGTAAGAGCAAAGAACATAGAGCTGATTTAAGAATTATTGGTTTATCATTAATGGTTTCTCCAGATTATAATATCCCTTTATTTTATGAAATTTATCCCGGCAATACCAATGATGCAAAAAGATTTTCTGAAACAATACATTTGCTTAAAGCTAGATGCAACAACTTGAATTTAAATCCAGATATCACTTTGGTTTTTGATCGCGGAAGTAATTCTGCTTCAAATTTTCATGAATTATTAAAAAATGATTCTTTTTGCATTTCATTTTGTTGGCGGTTTAAAAACAATCAATGCAAACAGATTCTTGATAATTGTAATATAGAATATACACCCCGTCAGGGAAGCATCTTTGGAGATACTAAAGCTTTTCGAACGACAAAAGAAGAGTATGGCAGAACATTAACAGTAGTTGTTACAGATAATCCTGAACTTTATAGAACTCAAATTAGGAGCATTGAACTCAATATAGAAAAATGCAAAACAGATTTTACCGAATTAATGGCGAAATTGAAAAATAGAAATGCTGGAAACACCAGTAGAGGTGTTCCCTATACTGTAGATTCACTTAATTCAAAAGCTAATTCTATTCTTTCTAGAGAATATATGAAAGAAATATTTGATTATAATATTTATAAAGAAGGGAACAATATTTATATTTCATACACAATAAATGAGGAAAAATATAACCATTTGAAAAATTGTTTGTTGGGGAAAACTGTTTTGTTTACAAGCAGGAATAACTGGACTAACGAACAAATCGTCTCTGCTTGCAGGGCACAGTACCATGTTGAATCATGCTTTAAGCAAATGAAAGACGAGAAGTATTTCTCATTTACACCAATAAGACACTTTACAGATAATAATATTATTGTCCATGGTTTCTATTGTGTATTGGCGTTGACTCTTTCCAGCGTATTAAACATTGAATTTTCAAGGATGGGATACAGCGTAAGTCTAGATGCTATGTTGTCTAACTTAGCAGATTGCCGACAGGTTATCAATTACTATGTAAAGAATAAAAAAATTATAAAAACTTATACACTATCAAAGATGTCAGATATGGCAAAAAGATATTTTGATAAATACAACATATATAAATATTCATTCGATCAAAAGGTTAATAATTAATATGGCAAAGGCTCGTAAATTCATCTCAAGCTTGCACAAAAGGATTATAATTAATATTTTTTAATTAAATTGCCTGATTGATTGATTCCCACAGAGTTAAGTAACATTACTTGGTGACTTTGTATCCGTTTATGGAGGGAAGCCTTGGCAAGAGGTTTAGAATGGAGGGGGCTAGAATGAACTAGCTTTGTTTGGAGGGCTGGAGGGAAGTGGGTCTGG
>JAIRZX010000108.1 GCA_031267005.1 Deltaproteobacteria bacterium | reverse complement strand
CACGTGAGGGACCTTGAAGAGATCATGAAAAAGAAGTGAGGCCGCGGCCCGCCCCCCACCCCGCGCCAAGCGCTTCACTCCCGGCGGCGGGGACGCTGGAACCGGCTGGCGCGGGACCTCAGGGAGCCTGGGGAACCCTGGACCCCGGAAGCCGAGGCCCCTGAAGCAGGGCTCCGGGAACCTGGAGGGTGACGGGGCTCGCGGCTCGCCGAAACGGCCGGCGCCCCCTGCGGACAGGCCCAAGCTTGAACCCGCTGCGCCCTTAAACGCCAATCCGCCCGGGACGACGGCCTGAAAAGGCCATCGGCTTGCGACCGCGAGCATGGCGCGTGCGCCAAAACTTTTCTTAGCGTCACGATACCCCGCAACGAGGGCCGTGCCGCAGGAACGCCGCGGCGCTGGGCGGAACTCAGCAACGGCGTAACTTATCCGGGAGGCAGTAACGCTGTAACGGCCGCAGGCCGGACGCGAACAAAGCCGGAGGGCATGACCCTCCGGCTTTGTCGGTTTACGGCGCGGGTTTTCAGTTTTCCCGCATGCAGGCTTCGGCCAAGCCGACGCATAGCGGGACAGGGATTGTCCTGCAGGGCAAGCCGGACCGCCCAAGGCAAAGCGCCTGCCGGCAAGGACGTCACGCAACGGGATCGCCGCAAGAACGCCGACCCGAAAAATGATCGGGAGAAAAGCTGCAAAGGGAACCCCCGAAGCTCCGGGGCTACGTTCCGGGCTGAGGCTCAGTCCTTAAGCGAGGCTCAGTCCTTAAGCGCGGCCTCGTCCGGCTCCAGTCCCAGAAACTTCCACATGGCTGCCGCGCCGCCGGTTACGGCGAAGAGGGCGAGCCGGCAGTCTATCGCCCTGCGGACGGCCAAGGGAAGTTCGCCAGCCTTGCAGACGGGCTCGCCGTCCTTGAGGAACTTGACCTCCCTCCAGTGCGGGTAGCCCTTGTCGGGGGTGTCCTGGTCCAGCTCGGGCCTGTAGGAGTATCCGCCCTTCACCTCGCAGACGTAGACGTCTTCGCCGTCGGGGACCAGGATGAAGTCGCCCTCGGAGAGCACGTTCGCGAAGCGGTCGAGTATCCCCACGGCAGTGCCCAGCTCGCTGCTGGCGTCCTTCTTGTAGTGCTCGTAAGTGGAGCGCAGCCGTTCCTTGATGTCCTGGCGGGTAAGCCCCGCGCCCAGGTCTCCCACCCCGGGCCAGCCTACGGCCACCATGCCGTTGGACAGGAACTCGTCCAGGCGGTTGGTGAAGTTGGGTGCCGGCCTTATGGCCCAAAGTTTTCTCGTCATAGGGAAGCGCTCCGCCTGAAGGCGCCCGCTTGTGGGCCGGGGGGACGCGCCCCCCCTTCAGCTGAAGGTGGTGAGGGAATGCTGGCTGGCTCGGGAAAAACGCAGGGGCGGCCGGAGGCAGTCTTGGGGCCGGGGCCCTTCCGCCCGGGAAACCGGGGCGGCGTGGGCCGGCCAGCTGCGGGCGCGGGGGAGGCTCTGGGAAGGCTCGGGGAAGGCTCTGGGATGGCTCGGGGGATGGCTCGGGGGATGGCTCGGAGGAGAACCGATCGGGGGGGCCGTATCGCGCGGTGGTCGTCCGCCGGGCGCTGCGGCTCGGGAGTCCCGAAGGGATGGGCGGCACCGGAAAAAACTATCACGGCCCTCCTTAAAAGTCAAATATCCTTTAATTTTGATTCGTTTTAGCGACATCAAACCTTGTTTCGGGCAACATACGACGCGAAATCGGTTGTTTTCAGTCTGTTTTTGTCATGTTATATATTAATACCCAAATAAACAAAGATATCCTTGAATTTGAATTATATGAAGCGTTTCCTTGGCGAGCCCGTTTCCCGTGATGGCGACACCGTTTCCCGGGATGGCTGGCCGGACCGGCCAAGGCCTGGACTGGCCGGGACGCTCCAGCGGCCCTGACGGCCACGCGCCGTCCGCCTGGCCGAGGCCCCCGCGCCGCCCGGGCGCCGGCCTCGTCGGCCGGCCCGATCCGCGCCTCCCCCGTTGCCTGCCCGTCCTGGCCCCAGCCGCCCGGAAAGCCTGTCCCCAGACTGATCCGCGGCCGACCGGGAGGACCGACGTCGCTTCCCGCGGCAAGCTCGCTCCATGGGCCCCCGGCCTTCCTGAAGTTTCGCTTAAATGCCACCCCCCCCCCGTTATGGCCAGAGCCGCTGACCGGCGCGCCGTTTCCCGCGGCTGCCAGCGGAAGGACACGCCGTTAACCCGGGAAAACGGCCTGCGGGACTGTCCGCCGCCGGACCGGCCCCGGCACGGTTCGGGATTCGCTCAAGGGGGGCCGATCCTTTGCCGCGTACGCGTGTCAAGACCCGACAGCCGCCAGGTCCGGCTCCCCGCTCGCCGCCGGACGACGAAGAGGCCGCCAGGGGACCAACGGCGTCTGCCGTCCCCTAAGTTTCCCGTCCGAAGGGGCAACGATTTTCCACTTGACAACCGTCCTCCCGGAAGCGACAATTATTTGGGTAAAAGTCAATTGACTTAGAATTTTCCGCCTGACCCCTCGTCATTCTTTGATTTGAGGCCAGGCGGTTTTTTTTACCGCTGTCTAACCCGTCCCCCGGAAGGCTCCCCTGCGGGAACTACTTACGGGTTACGGCCGGGATCCCCAGGCTTCCCCCCCACCGCTTCGCGCCCGAAGCTCCCCCATGCCCCGCCCGCATGCGGAAGCCGCCGCCTCCCTGCCCCGCCGCCGCGCGAAACTTCTCCGCCGCGCAAAGCTCCACCTCC
>JAIRZX010000099.1 GCA_031267005.1 Deltaproteobacteria bacterium | reverse complement strand
CCCTTGATTAACGTGCCGTCCGGGCCGTTCCGGTCGGCGTTGCCCCTCGGATTGGCCCTGTCACGCCCCGTTCCTGGGCCGCCGCTCCCCCCTGCGGCTGAAACGCCCGCCCCTTTGCGGGTTCCAGCTTCGCTTCGGGGCCTTCCAGCCCTTTTCCGGGACGTCCAGACTTTCAGCAGTTCCGTTCCCCAGACACCCGGGCCCTCTTCCCGCCTAAAGGCCCCGGCAGCTCCCGCTCCCCCTCCCGGCCGCTTACGACGGCGCCCTCTCCGCTCTCTAGCCCCTCGCGGCCTATCCGGACACTCCCAAGAAACCAAGACCTCACGACGCTCGCGATAAGGAACCGGGCCGTGCGCCGCAAGCGCCGCCCGCCCCGGCCCCTTTCCCGCCCGAGCGGCCGCACGCGCCCCTTCCGGGCGACGGCTGCCGCCTCCCGCCCTGCTCATGCCATGCGGACGCGCCTTCCGCGGTAAGGCCCGTCTTTCACGGCGCCATATACGGCGCCCCTTCCCGAGCGGCATAACAAAACAAAGGAGCGCCCGCGCCTTCGCTCGCGGGTCGATTCCGGGCGCTTAAGCGCTGGACCGGCTCGAACTTGAGGGCCCTCCACGCTGACTGGGTGCTTTTCAAAAAATGGACGTTCCGCCGGGCCAAGCGCTCCGCGCCGCCCGTCCGGGCGGGACTCCCCCCTTAAGGCCACGGCGACGCGCCGTCAGGCGTCCTCCCGTCGGCATCCGCGGCTCGCCTCACCGGCGCCGCTCCCGCTCCGGCCCGCCCTCTCTCCAGTTCAGGCCCCCAGATTTCCGGATCTCCCGGGCTTACCGGATCACCCGGGCTTGCCGGTTCACCCGGGCTTGCCGGGCTTCCCGGATCTCCCGGACTTCCAGGATCTCCCGGACTTCCAGGATCTCTCGGACTTCCAGGATCTCCCGGATCTCCAGGACTTCCCGGATCTCCAGGACTTCCAGGACTTCCAGGACTTCCCGGACTTCCCGGACTTCCCGGATCTCCCGGACTTCCCGGATCTCCCGGATCTCCCGGATCTCCCGGATCTCCCGGACTTCCCGGATCTCCAGGACTTCCCGGACTTCAGGACTTCCCGGACTTCCCGGATCTCCCGGACTTGCCGGAACCCCCTGATTTCACTGGGTTCCATAAATTCCGGATTGCCGCTCCCCCTTCGGATCTCCTTAATTCCCCCGCTTCCGCCAGATTCAGACGACTCTCCCGGCTTTCCCTGCGGCCCCGCGTCCGTCGGGTCCCCAGGAACCCGGAAGGCCGTCCCCCGTTACCCCCTTTCCCCACCGCCCCTACCGCCATCCCGCCAACCCGGCCTCCGGGGCGGTTTTGACCTCAACCGCATCCCAACACGACTTCGCGTAGGCGCGAAGCCGACGGGGAGGCATTATGAGCTTTGTCGCGGGCTTCCGCCCGCGCGCCGTGGCCGCCGCGCCCAACGCGTGGCTGGAGCTCCTGGAAGGCGCCAAGCGCGGCTCCGGGGCGCTCCTGTTCGTGTTCACGGCGGCGGTGGTCCTGGCCGTAACCCTATACACGCGGGGGCTTATCTCCGGCTACATCGCGTCGGACCGCGAAAGCTTCGCTGGGGAGCTGTCGTCGGCCGCGGCCGAGGCCGCGTTCCTGGCGTCGGGCGACGAGATCCGGCGGTCCTGCGAGCGGCCCGAGGCGGCGGAAGAGTGCCGCGCGCCCCTCAGGGGGAAGCTCGCGAGCTTCAGGGGGGGCAAGTTCAAGGTCAGCTACCTCCGCCCGTCCGGCGACTCGGTCGTCTTCCTCGCCGACTCCAGGGGAGGGCCCTCCGCCGCGCCCGGCTCCGCCTACAACGCTTCGGGCCGCACGGGTCTCTCCAGGGCCTTGGACGGCATGGAGGCCCCTGCCCAGCAAGTCAAGGACTCGGGCGCCGAGAACCTTTACGCCGCGTTCTCGCCCGTTTACGATTCGGGGGGGGGCGTGGCGGCGGTGGCCGCGGCCGAGGCGGTCTGGGGGGCGGGTCTCCCGGGGTGGCTGGTAGGCATGCGCTCGCTTTCCGGCGTCCAGACGGCGGCGCTCGTGGCCTTCCTCGTCTCGGGCTTCGCGTGCCTCATGGGCTGGAGGCGGGAGGCCAGGCTGGCCGACAGCGCCAACCGCTCGAAATCCCTCTTCCTGGCCGGCATGAGCCACGAGATCCGCACGCCCATGAACGCCATCATCGGGCTTTCCGAGCTCGCCCGCCGCGACTACGGCAAGCTGAAGGCGCTGGAGCACCTGGAGGGCATAAAGACCGCCGGGGCGGGGCTGCTGTCCATAATAAACGACATCCTGGAGTTCTCGCGGCTCGAGGCCGGTGACGGCGACCGCGTGGCGGACCCGTACGACACGGCGAGGCTCATCAGCGGCGCGGTCTCCGTAGCCCGGGCCGGGCTGGGGGCGGCCCCCCTGAAGCTTTTGGTGGACGCCCGCCCCGATCTCCCGGAGCGGCTCGTGGGGGACGAGGGGCGGGTGAGGCGCGTCATGCTGGGCCTCCTGGGCCAGGCGCTCAGGAACGCCAGGGGCGGCTTCGTCAGGTTCTCGATAGAGTCCCGGCCGGAAGGCTACGACCTGAGGCTCGTCATGACCGCAGAGGTGCCGGGGGCCGAGTTGCGGGCCGAGGAGCTGGACCGCCTCTTCGGCGGCTTCGCCCCCGGCGGCGGCGCGTTCGCGGCGATTCCGCCAAACGGGGCCGGGCTGGGCCTTGCCCTGGCGGGGGGCGTCTGCCGGGCGCTCGGCGGGGGCCTTTCCGTGAAGCCCGGCCCCGGAGGCGCCGGGGCGGTGTTCCGCGCCGAGCTGATCCAGAAGGTCGCCTCCTGGCGCCGGGTCGGCCCGCTCTTCAGCTCCGCTTCCGCGGGCGGCGGCCCGGAGCCGAGCTTCGACGCCCCCGAGGCGCGGGTGCTCGCCGCCTGCGGCTCCCGTGACAGCCTGGCGGCCGTAACCGATCTCCTCGAGCCCTACCGCATCGTGCCGGACAGCGCGCTCACGGGCGAGGAGGCCTTGGAGAAGCTGGCGCTCCGGGACTACGATCTCGTGCTTTTGGACCAGCTCATGCCGGGAATCGGCGGGGCCGGCATCTGCCGCCGCATCAGGGGCGTCCCCGGCGGCCGCTTCGAAGGTCTGCCCGTGGTGGCCCTTGCGGAGACCAGGGTCGAGGACGAGGCGGACGTGCTGACCCGCGCCGGCTTCAGCGGGGCCATCGCGAAGCCGGTAGACCCGAAGGAGCTGGACGAGGCGCTCGCCAGGTGGATACCCCCCTCCAAAACCGTGCCCCGCGCGAAGCTCGGGGACTCCCTCATAGTGGGTTCGCCCCGGGGCCGCGGCGGCGAGCTCCAAGCCGCCTGGCGCCGGGCGTTCTCCGGGGGCTCGGCTTTCGACGAGCAGGCCTGGACCCGCTCGGTGTCCACGGACTACGCGCTGGGCCGCTCCGCCTTGGGCGGCCGCGGCGCCGGGCGCGCCGCCTCCGGGGCGGGGCCCGCCGCCGGGGCCGGCCCCCCGGCCCTTTCCGGCGCGAAAGCCGCCGCGGGGGCCGGTCCCGCCCGGAAGCCCGCCTCCCGCCCTTCGGCGGCCCCCACCCCGGACGCCCGGCGCGCCGACACCGTTTCCCCG
>JAIRZX010000073.1 GCA_031267005.1 Deltaproteobacteria bacterium | reverse complement strand
GTACGTACAGGCCTTGCCGACTCCGCGATCCCGTCCACCAGAGCCTTTCCTCCGCCTCCGTGCTCCCGTCCCCCCTTCCCTTCCCTTCCCTTCCCTTCCCTTCCCTTCCCTTCCCTTCCCTTCCCTTCCCTTCCCTTCCCTTCCCTTCCCTTCCCTTCCCCTCCCTTCCCGGCCCAGCCAGCCGCCCTCCTTTCGCCTCAGATGCTCCGAGCCTGCGCCGCCGATAGCCTTCGTTCGCGCCTTAATGAGCGCCAAGCCGACCCCGCCCGGTCAGAACCGCCCGGTCAGTCCGGACCGCCAGGACCCCCAGGACTGCCAGCTCTGCCCCCCAAGTGGCCTCCCCGCCGGCGCACGCGTCCGGCGCGGCTTTCCGGGGCTTGCGTCCGGTCAGCCGTTCCCGAGCAAAAGCCGCCCGGGCTTACCGGCGACTAGCCCGGACGGCCTCCGGAGCCGCCTCCCGGGCCCGAGGGGCGTCCGGCCGAGGCATTCCGGGCCAGCTTCCGGCCTTCCGGCCTCCCGGCCCCTTTCCGGGGACTCGGAGCCGGCCGCCGCGACCGCCCGGAAGGGGCCCGGGAACGCCGGGACTGCATTTTCCCGCCGGAAAGAGTAAAATGGCCACATGCGGACCGGCTTAGGCCGCCGGGAACGCCTTAAGGCGCCCCGGACGGCTTCCCGGCCCCCCGCCAGGGGGGCGCCTCCCGCGCCCCCTGCGCGGCAGCTAGCCCCACCCCGCTGAGGAGGCGGCCGGCGCCAGGCATCGGCCTGGCAGGAACCCGCCTCGGCCCCCCGGGGACCTCCGGCAGCCGGCCGGTCCCCCGTGGACGCCGCGGACCGGCCCGATCCCCGTTTCCGCGCCGAACGCCATGCGCCGCCGGGACCTAACCGGGGACCCCGCCGGGAATCTCCGGGACCCCCTAGCGGCAGTTTAAGGAACCGCAAACCACATGACACCTCGCCCGCGCGCGGCCGTTTTGGCCGCCCTGACCGTAGCGCTCGCCGCGCTCCTCTGCCCCGCCCCCGCCTCGGCCCAGGCGGAGTCCGCCCCCGCCGGATCGCCCGATCCCGTCAGGGAGGGCGCCCTGGAGGAGTCCGGCTCCCCCGAGGCCGCCGCGCCGGCCCCCGGCGCACCGGAGTCCCCCAGGCCGGGAACCGGGCCCAAGCTCGTGGTCCTCGACCCGGGCCCCATGTTCCAGGGCGGGGTGAGCGAGCCCGGAAGCAGCCTGAGCCACGACTTCGTCATAGAGAACGCCGGTGCCTCCCCCCTCACCATCGAGTCGGTGGTGCCGGGATGCGGCTGCACCGTGGCCAGCTACGACAGCTTCATAGCCCCGGGCCGGACCGGCAAGGTGACCGTCACCCTGGATCTCTACCGCGAGTGGGCCGGCCAGGAGTACCTGAAGGTCGTGACGGTAATCTCCAACGACCCCGAGAACCCCAGGATGCGCCTGGCGATGAAGGGCCGGGTCGGCATGGGCATGAACCCCCCGGTCTCCGAGCCCGGCGTCCCGCCTTCCGGGCCTGACGCATCCCCCGGCCAGCCCGGAGACTTGAAGGCGCCTCCCGTCCCGGACGCCCCCGCCGGCCCGGAGGCCCCGGCCGCGCCCGCATCCCCCGCCGGCCCGTCCGGCTCGCCGGGACAGGGGGGCCAAAGCTGAAGATGAGGATACTTCTCGTAAACGACGACGGCATCGAGGCCGAGGGCCTCCAGGCGGCGTACCGGGCGCTCGTCGCCGCCGGGCACGACGTGCTCGCCTGCGCACCCGACGGGGAGAGGAGCGCGAGCTCCCATTCCGTGAACCTCCGCTCGCCCATCGCGGTCCGTCGGCTCAGGATGCCGGACGGCAAGGACGGCTGGGCTGTCTCGGGAACGCCCGCCGACTCCGCGAGGCTGGGGATTGAGCTTTTCGCCGACCCGCCTTTCGACATGGTGGTATCGGGCATCAACAACGACACCAACCTCGGCTTCGACGTCAACTACTCCGGGACCGTTGGCGCCGCCCTGGAAGCCGCCGGGGCGGCCCTCCCGGCGGTGGCCTGCTCGGCCGAGAAGTCACTGCCGTTCCGCTGGGAACGAGACGGGAAGATCCTGGCGGACGTGGCGGCCTGCCTCGCATCCTGGGACGTTCCCCCGGGCGTGATAGTGAACCTCAACATCCCGGCGTCCATCAGCTCCCCCGACTACGCCTGGTGCCCCGGCAACTCCCGCGCCGCCCGCGAGACCTACGCCAAGACCGAGAGCTCCCCGGGCAGGTTCGAATGCTCCCGCATGAGGGAGTCCGTGCCCCCCGTCTCCGACCCCGGCTCCGACATAGACCTTTTCTCCAAGGGTCGCGTCACCCTCACCCCGGTCCGCCCAGCCGGGACCGACCCCGCTGCCCTGGAGCGCCTCCTCAAGGGCCGGCCGCCGTCGCTCCCCGCCTTCGCCTGACCCCCGCCCGGGGCCGCGGGCGGTTCCCGCCCGCCAGGCGCCGGGAGGACCTTCCCGGCCTTCCCGGCCTTCCCGGCCTTCCCGGCCTTCCCGGCCTTCCCGGCCTTCCCGGCCTTCCCGGCCTTCCCGGCCTTCCCGGCCTTCCCGGCCTTCCCGGCGCCCCTCCGAGGGCCGCCGACCGACCTTCCGACAGGGCGCAAGCCCCAGAGAGACCACCGGTATACCCCCGTGCCCCCCGTCCAGCGAAACCCATTCGAGATATTCGGCCTGACACCCTCCCTTGTGGGGGAGCTCTCCGAACGCGAGCTCTTCGAGGTCCTGAAAGGCCTCTACAGGAGCCTCCAGAAGGCCTTCCACCCAGACACGGCCCGCCAGAAGCCGAAGGCCAAGCCTGCCCGCGACCGGGCGGTGGAGCTGAACCTCGCCTTCGAGGCGCTGAACCTGGACAAGAACCGGCCGTCCTTCAGGGCGCACCGGAAGAGCTACCTGGAAAAGCACCACCCGCAACTTCTCCGCAAGAACGCCCAGGCTCTCTCCGACCGGCTCAAAACCCAGGCGGAGAGGGAAGAGAGGCTCGCCGAGGGCTACCTGGCCTTCGTGCTGGCGGGGGCCGGGGGGCCGCCGCCGCACGCGGACGCCGCCTGGACTGCGGCGCTCCCCTCGGCCCGCAACGTGCTCCTGGGGCTCCAGGACGTGGCCATCAAGAACAACGTGCGCCACGCCTCCTGGCTCTTGGGGAGCAACTACAAGAACATCGAGATAAACTCCGAGGGGGAGATGCGGGTGCGCTCGGTGGGCCGCCGAAGCTTCTCGGAGGCGAGGAGCACCATCCTCCTGGGCTGCGTCCCCAAGGACTCGGTGAACATCACGCCGCTCCTGGAGCGCTGCCCTCCCTCCAGGATCTTCAAGTGCCCCGCCCTATCCGAGTTCGACCCCGACGCCCTGCCCCAGGTGTCGGTCCTGAACCTCATAAGCCAGGACAACTTCAAGAGGCACCTCCTCCCCGGGCTCTGCCCGGCCCTGATGGAGAGTTCCTACCTCTTCTCCGTGAACCGACGGGAGTTCTGCTCCTCCGGGCTCATCAGCCTCGAGGGCGTGATAGTTAAGATGGAAGCCATAAACGACGGGGCCGCCCGCGGCTCAGGCGCCGCCTGAGGGCAAGCCCGGGCTCAGTCGCCCGCCGCGTCCCGCCCGGCGCCGGAACCTGCATGGCCGGGTGCCCCGCGCCCGCCTCGGGTTCGGCGCGGGCCCGCCGGTGCGGCGCCGCCCGCAGGCTCCCGGCGGTTTCCCCTGAAGCGCCCGGAGGCACGGGGCAAGGGCTCCCGTGGACGCCCGCGCCCGAACGCCTTCGTTTCAGGCGCCTGTCCAAGCTCGCCCCCCAGCGCGCCTGTCCTTTCCGTCGGTTGTCCCTTTTCGCTTTTCCGTATCCCTAAGGCATTCCCGTTTGCCAGCCCCGCAAGCCCGTCCCGGCCGGGACCTTCGCGCCCGTCCTTTTCGTTTCCCGCGTCGTTCGCCATTACCGTTTTCCTGCCTCGCCGGCAATTCCCCCAAGTCCGTCTCGCTTGTCCGTCTCGCCAGCCCTTGCCGCCGCCAGGACCCGTCCGCCTCCCTGGCCCAGGCCTTCAAAAATGGACTCCTTTAACATCCTTTAACCGCAGGCAAGCCTCGTAAGGGGGCGTCCCCCGAACCGCCGCCGCCTCCAGCTCCGCCGGCGTTTCCGGTTCCGTCGCCGCTTCCCGGGCTTTCAGGCGCTCCGCCGGGCACCAGAGGTTCCTTCCCGGCCGCGCCTTTCCGTCTGCCGGAATGCCTTCCGGAACCGGCCCGCAAACCCCGCAGGCCGACTCGGGGCATGACGCCATGAAGGGCCGGACCCGCCGGCCGCCGGGATCGGAAAACCCGGCCCAAAAGCTACCCGAATTCTGTTATGATCGCCCTCAGCCACGCGGCGCCTCCCCTCCTTTCGGGACGGCCCCCGCCTCGGCCCCAGAAGGCGCCGCTCCGTTCCCGCCCAAGCCCCGGCCCCCCCGAAGCCGCCGGCCGGCGAGGAGGCAAGCCAGGCGCGCCGGTCCCCAGGGCCTCTGGCTTCCCGGCCCGGCAGGCCGAAAGCCGTATAAATGGCGGGCGCCTCCAGGAAACTCCCCCGCCGGACGGCGGCGCGGGCTTCCGCCCCCTCGCCCGCCCTCCGGACCGCCTTCCCTCCTTTCCGCATGTCTGCCCTCCGCGCGGCGCCCCCGCAAGGGAACCCATCGCGGCCCAAACCCTCTATCGGTCGTTTCCGACCCGACAGGAAGAAGGGGGACACATTGACTTACGACGACTCGAGGGGACCCGGCGCCGTCGGCGTTCGGGAACCCGCCACCCCTGACCCCCTGCCCGGCGGGGACGGCCCGGGCGCGGCCGAGGCGCCAGAAGCCCCTGACGCGGGCAAGCGGGCCTGCCCAGCCCCGAACCGCGGTCCGGACGCCTCCGAGGCGGCGGGCGCCGCCCGGGACGGGAGCGGCCGGGCCGACTGGAACCGCCCGGACGAAGGCGGTCCCGACGCGCTGGCCCGCCAATCCTGGCCGGCGGCGCCAGCGGATGGACCGGCCCCCTGGCCCGCTGAGGGTTCGGCCCCCTTGCCAGCGGAGCCCGCCGTGCCCGGCGGCAAGGCCCCGGCGGGGCGCGCCGAAGTCTCCGGCCCGGAGGACGCCTCCACGCCCCAGCACGGAGGCCCGTACCAGCAGTCCCGCCACGAGTACCGCTGGGCCGCCGCCGCGGCGGAAGCCAACATCCCCTACCTGATCCTCGACATCGGCGGCAACCCCTCGGGCGATCCGGCGCTGGCCGCCTCCATGGTGAAGGCCGCGGCGGCGGCGGGGGCCCCGGCGGTGAAGTTCCAGGCCTACACGGTGAAGGACTTCATCCACCCCCGCAACAAGTCCTACAACGAAATGCTCCAGGGGGAGATGCCCTACGGCCTCATCGAGGACATGGCCAAACTCGCCCACGATCTGGGCATGCAGTGCGGCGTCACGGTCTTCAGCCCCGAAGGCATCGACAGGGCCCTCGCCTGCAAGGCGGACTTCATAAAGATCGCTTCCGGGGACATCAACTACCTCGGGCTCATCCGCGAGGCGGCGGGCGCCGGCCCCCCGCTCGTCATGTCCACCGGGGCCTCCACCTCCAAGGACGTGAGGAGGGTCCTGGGGCTCCTGAACTCCATGGAAAAGTGGCCGGCGGCCTTGCTCCAGTGCACGTCGCTGTACCCAGCCCCCGCCGCCAGCTGCTACTTGGCCGTCATGGCCGACTGGCTGGCGCAGGGGCTCCCCGCCGGCTTTTCCGACCACAGCATGGGCATCTCCGGCCCCATGTTCGCTTACGCCCTGGGCGCCATAACGGTGGAGAAGCACTTCACCGTCGACCGCACCCTTCCCGGGGGCGACAACTTCATGAGCCTCCTGCCGGAGCACGTCAAGATAATAACCTCGAGCGCCAAGAGCCTCATGCCGCCTGGCGCGGTCCCCATCCTGGCCTCCGCCGCCAGGGAAAGCATCTACTTCGGCCAGCGCGTCAAGCGGGTCTTCCACGGCGAGGACCGCCGCTCCGTGCGCCGGACCGCCTGCGCCGCCCGGAGGCTCCCCAAGGGCACCCTGCTCCGCACCCACAACCTAAAGTTCCTGAGGCTGGGGTGCGAGTTCGAGGGCCACTACCTGGGCCCCGGCAGCCCCTACAAGGACGCGAAGCTCCTGCGCGACGTCGAGCTCCTGGAGCCCATCTCCGAGGACATGGTCGCCCCCGCCCCCCGCTGGGGAGTCCGGAGGCCCCCGCGTTTGGGAGAGGACCCTTCCGGCGGACGCTTCACCACGGGCGAGTGACCCCCGCTCCCCGCCCCGCAGGACGGCCAGCGCTTCGACTCCCTGGCCTGCCACCTGCCCTGCACCAGGGGCGGCACCCTGCCCTACACCAAGGCCGGCCCCCTGCCTGACACCCGGGCCGACACCCTGACCTTCACCCGGGACGGCCCCAGGGGCCCCTGCCCGCCAAAGACCGGGGACGCTGGCGGGACCCCCTGAAGAACCCGTCCCGGCCTTTCCCGCACCGGCCGAGCGCGCCCCAAAGGCTTTCACCATGACCTTCTTCGGAAACGACAACGACGGCCTGGACGCCAGGCGCGGCGCCTTCGGCCCCGACAGCTTCATAGGGCTCCCCGTCTCCCACCTCTTCGACCGCTCAGACTCGGACGTCGCGGAGCTCCTGGCCGCCGCCGAAGTGCTCGAGGTTAAGAACCCCGCCCCCCCGGCCTGGCTCCCGCCCCTGCCCAAGGTCTTCCACTGGGGGTACGGCATAGCCGAGGACGAGTTCAGGGACCGCTTCCCCCCGGTGGGGGAGTACCTCGCCTCCGCCGGGCCCTCCCTTTTCAGCTGCGACCTGGGCCCCAGCGCCCGCCGCCACGAGGGCATACTCCCCACGAGCCCGGTTATGGGACGCAAGGCACTGTACGAGCGGGCGCGGGCCAACATGGAGCTCCTCCGCTCCCGCTACGGGGGCCCCGTCGCCTTCGAGAACTACAACTTCTACCCTACCGGCCTCTACAGCAAGGTCTGCGACCCGGACTTCATGGCGGAGTTCCTGGACCGCTTCGGGGCCGGGCTGGTCCTGGACCTCGCCCACGCCGCCATATCGGCCCTCAACATGGGCTTCGAGACCGAGAGGTACCTGGAGCGCCTCCCCCTGGAAAGGACCGTCGAGATCCACGTCTCCAGGCCCTACCTGCCCGAAGAGCCCGGCCGTCTCGGCGTGGACACCCACGAGTGCCCCGGCGACCGGGAGTGGGGCTGGCTCTCCTTCGTGATGGAACGCGTGTCCGCCGCCGGCGCGAGGCCGCTGGTGCTAATCGAGTATTACAAGGACCTGTCCGTCTTAAAGGCCGCCATGCTCCGGCTCGCCCAAGAGCTCCGGGGGAAGGCGGCCGCCACCGCCGCCGCCGCCGCCCTCCCGCGCCGAGGGGCGGACGCGGCCGCCTTCGAGGACCTGGGCAGGCTGAGGGCCGCAGCTCCCCGCGGCTAGATCCTAGGACCTCTCGCCCCATGGCCTAGGACCTCTCGCTCAGGGTCTAGGACCTCTTGCCTAGGGCCTAGAGTTGAGGGCAGCGGCTCCCATGGCACAGGGGCCGAGAACCCGAGAAACCCGGGCCACGGGTGCGAAAGGCGGGCGACCTGCCCGCCGGGACTGACGCCCCAAGTCCCGTGACTCCCCGATAAGCCGCGCCCTGACCTTCCCCCCCGGCCCTTCCCGCCCTGACCTTCCCTACCCGGACATTCCCGCCCGCCGCCCCGTCAACCGAGCCGACGCGCCGCGGACGCCCCGCCGCCCGCCGTCCCCGCGGCCGCCGCCTCCACGCCTGTATGGGTCAGACCCCAGAGTTTCCCCCGCCGGGACGCGCGGCGCTATCCGCGTCCGGGCCGCGGGACTGCCTTTGCCCCGCACCGCCGGAGGCCCGCTTCCGACCTGGCGGCCTCCAAAGTCCATACGGCCGCGCCCGCCCGGCCGCGCAACGGAGACTAGCCCCATGTTGTTGGGAGTGATACCCGCCAGAGGCGGATCCAAGGGGATTCCGCGCAAGAACATCAAGCCCATCTGCGGCCACCCCCTCCTGGCCTGGACCGTGCAGGCGGCGGCGGGTTCCCTCCGCCTCGGCGACTTCGCGGTGTCCACCGAGGACGACGAGATAGCCGAAGTGGCGGCGCTCTACGGGGCGCCGGTCCTGAAGCGCCCGCCGGAGCTGGCGGGGGACGAGGTCCTCAGCCGCGACGTGGTGTCCCACGCCTTGAGGATCCTGGGCGGCGACGCCGCGGTGCTCCTCCAGCCCACGAGCCCGGCGCGCCGGCCCGGGCTCGTGGACAAGGTGATAGAGGCCTTCGGCGACGGCGAATGGGACTCCATGTCAACCGGCTACGACGCCTGGCTCTATCCCCCACACGGCACCGAGCACCGCCGCCAGGACATAAGCACGGTCTTCGTGAACGACGGCTCCGTCATCTGCACCCGCGCGGAAATAGTCTTCAACGGAAGCCTCTTCGGACCGAAGGCCGGGACCCTCGTCACTTCAAGGGAGGAGAACGTGGACATCGACGACGAGTACGACTTCTGGCTCGCGGAGAAGGTCCTGGAAAAGGCCCTGGCCGAAGGGTGGGCCAAGCCGCCCAAGCCGGTCAAGTGAGAGCGCCTGCCCCCCACCGCCCGGAAGCGGCCTCCCATGAAGCGGCCGCTCCGGAAAACGCCGCGTCGGCAGGGGCTTCCGCGGCCGGTAACCCAGCGGCAACGACTTCCGCGCCCGGTACCGTCCCGGCTGGGACTTCCGCGGGCGGAGGCGCCGCTGCCGGAGGCGCCGCAAAAGCGGAGCGCTCCCCTGAGCCCAGGATCTTCAAGCTGACCGTGGCCTACGACGGCAGGGGCCTCTCCGGCTGGCAGCGCCAGGACAACGGCCTGAGCGTCCAGGAACTCTTGGAAGGGGCCGTGGGCCGGGTCTGCGGCCATAAGGTGACAGTGACCGGCTCCGGACGCACGGACGCGGGGGTGCATGCCGCAGGCCAGACGGCGTCCTTCGAGACCGCGAGCGGGCGTACCCCCCGCGAGATTGTGAAGGGCGCGAACTCCCTCCTCCCGGAGTCCGTGGCGGTACTCTCGGCTGAAGAAGCCCCGCCGGGCTTCAGCGCCCGCTTCAGCGCCACCGGCAAGAGCTACACCTACGACTTCCTGACAAGCCCAGTCCGCAACCCCCTTCGCTCCTGGATTTCCTGGTGGGTGGGCCCCGGGCTCGACTGGGGCAGGGCCGCGGACGCGCTCCCCGAACTGGAGGGCGAGCGTGACTTCGCCTGCTTCAGGACCATGGGGAGCGAGGTCAAGTCTACCGTGCGGAAGATCTTCCGCGCCTCGCTCGCGCCCGCCGATCCGCAGACCGTACGCCTGGAACTCACGGGCTCGGGCTTCCTCCGGAACATGGTCAGATCCATAGCGGGAACGGTCTGCCGGATAGCCCGTGGCAACATGGACCGCGAAGGGCTGAAGGGCCTTTTGGCGTCGAAGGACCGCTTCAAAGCCGGCCACGCCGCGCCGCCGCAGGGACTCTGCCTCAGAAGGGTCTACTACGATCCCGTTGACGCCAGGGGGGTCCCGGGAGACTGCCCGGCTATCCCGGACCATGTAACATGACACCCGTTCCTATTGCCATCCTCATTAAAGATTAGGATAATATCAATGATAAGCCGTACTATATTAGGGTTACCCCAACGCCATTTTCTAATATTTAAATAGAAAGGCAATATCATCGACCGATCCGTCGAAACCCGGCAATGACGCATAGGAAAGCGAGGGGTATCTCGGGGGGATTCGGCAAAAGCGTAAGCTCCGTCATCCAGGCCGTAATTGTCATCCTGTTTAGGATTCAGGGAAAACGGAAACTGAATGAGCCGCAGTGAACTACGTGCAACTGACGTATAGTTTTTGAATGAGCACTTGGGCTTGACTTCTTTGATGAAAATTTTGCAAACTTTATTACTTAAGTTAATTCTGTAAACATGATACTTTGAATAAAATAAAAATGAGGAAAGAAAAAAAAAAAAAAAAAAAAATGATGGGAGATTTAGAGGACAGATTCGATTTGACGCGTAATGAAAGGATAAATCTCGCGAAAGCCATGCGGGATATGACAGTATATTTTGGGATGATAATGGAAAATCGCAATGTAACTTTCCCTGATACGCAAAGCATCCTGAGAGGTTTAAATACCCCTGATACTTCAGAAAGAGATGTGCAATCGATTCTTAATAGGCGGGACGCCTGGAAATTAGTGGCGGGAAAAATGGACAAGAAAATCGCTTTATGATACATCTGGGTGATAAATAGCGTGGCGGCGCATAACGAATCTTTGGCGTGGGGGGTATTGCGCGATGGCGGTGTAAGGATATCAGGTAGCGCCTACAGGCCGCCGATCCCGGAAAAGGAAAACGTCCTTAATAGGATAATCTCTTAATCAAATCGGCAATATGTAAAAATTTACGTAAGATGGTATCCATTCACTCCGTCAAGGCAAGCGTAATAATACGAATCATCGAAAAGGAATTTACGGCTTTTGCTGGTTAAAACCAGCTCAGCCGCCCGCGCTCCCCGTGCCGGCTCCGTCAGTTGCCTGGCGGGTACTGCGCTATCATGAACGCCCGCGCCACGATGGGGTCGTACTTGGAGGCGTAGTCCATGTCCATGGCCTGGCCGTAGGAGATGACCTCCGGATCGTCGCATTTCGCTGCCACGTCGTCGGCGTCAGCCGCCGCGGCCGCGCCTGGAACGCCCTCAGCCTCGGCTTCGGCTGCCGCGTCGGACTCCGATCCCCGGATCACGGCCACCCGGCAGCTGAAAGTGAACACCGCCTGGTCCTCCAGGTAGTTGGCGCCGGCGGACG
>JAIRZX010000068.1 GCA_031267005.1 Deltaproteobacteria bacterium | reverse complement strand
TGAGGGCCTCGAATATCTCACGCGCCTGGGACTTGTTGGTGTTGCCGTAAATGACCACGTTGTCTTTTGGAATAATTTTACATTGGTGCTTCCGGTGGCGCGGCGGCGCCGGGGCCCGGGGGGAGGGGGCGGCAGGCCGGAATCATAGGGCGGGAGGATTTTAAGGACGGCTGGCCCGCGCCAGGCCCGCCGTCCCGGAAAGGGGGGCGGAGCGGTTGCCGGAGGAAAGCTTTGGAAGCGTCCGTCCGCCGGGCCGCCCGACCGGCGGGTGCCGGGCCGTTCGGGCCGCGGGGACGCCGGACGGTCTGGCCTCAGGGCTTTAAGGCGGCCGGGCCGGAAGTTCAGCGAACAGGAATTAGCGGCGGCCCGGCCGGTTACCCGGACCGAAGGGATTCGCGGCCGTCTGGCCTGCCGGGCCGCAAGGCCGCTTGGGGTCCGGGCCGTCTGGCCTGCCGGGCCGCAAGGCCGCTTGGGGTCCAGGCCGTCTGGCCTGCCGGGCCGTCAGGACGCTCGGGGTAGGGGCCGTCGGGGCTGCCTGGCGGTAAGGACGCACGGGTTCCGGGCCGTCGGGCCTGCCGGATAAACGCCTTTCTGGCGGCCGCGCCCCTCCGGAAGCTTCGGGAAGGGAGGCGCGTCAAGACTCAGGGAAGGGACGGGGAAGGGGAAGGGGGAAGGTTCGGGGAAAGCTCGCGCGAGGCCCCCCGGGACGCCGGACGGGGTCCGGGCGGAACGGAGGGCCAAAAGCAAAACGGCCCCCCCGGCCCTGGCTAAGGCCTTAGGGGCACGGGGAAAGGGATTGGCTGGGGCGGAAGGATTCGAACCTTCGAATGCAGGAACCAAAACCCTGTGTCTTAAGCCACTTGACGACGCCCCAGCGTCTGGAAAACCGCAAGCCGTCCGTTACCCGCCGCGCTCCCGGCCGCCGTCCCGGGGAGGGCGCAAAGGCCCGGAAAGCCCGAAAGGGCCCGGCGCGGGGGCCGCGGCACTCCCGGCGGGGCCGGGTTGGACCCGCGGGGGGGCGCTCCGCCGGACGCCTTCCGGTTCGGACGGCGGCCGGGGGCTCGGGCCGGAAGCCCTAGCCGAGGAGTGGCGCGGCAAACGTTGACGGGTTGGGAAAAAAGGCGGGTAACGCTTCAGCCCAGGTCCAGCAGGCAGGCGCAGGTCCACAGCCCCTCGGCGGCGAGATCCCCTGCGGCGCCCCGGGCTGAGTCCAAGGCGTCGAAGAGCGCCCAGAAAGTCGGGCCGCTCCCGGAAAGCCCGAAGGGGCCCGGGGCGGCCCGGGCCACGCGCTCCCCCAACAGGGCCAGCTCCGGGGACAGCCTAGCCGCGGCGAAAAGCAGATCGTTGGCGCCGAATGGGGGAAGAAGCAACGGGTCCGAAGGGGACGGGGACGGGGAGAGGATATTCTCCGGGCCGGTTTTTGTCAACTCATATTCCCTGAATACCTCCCCGGTGGACAGCCCTTTCCCCGGGGACGCCAGAAGGGCGGCCGGAGGGAGCCCGGGGCCCATGTACGGCTCCAGCTTCTCGCCTACCCCCCTTACGATTTTGGGGCCCGGGCCGCCCAGGAAGAAGGGGATGTCCGCCCCCAGGGGCAAGGCCAAGTCCGCGAGAGCCTTAGGGGCCAGCGGCTTCGGGGCAAGGGAGTTCAAGGCCGCCATAACCGCCGCCGCGTCCGAGCTTGATCCTCCCAAGCCCGCGGCGTACGGGACGCGCTTGACGATCCTGACCTCCACCCTGCGTCCGGGGAAACCGGTAGCGGCCCGGAAGGCCGACACGCTCTTCAGCACCAGGCAACCGGGGCCGGTCAAGGACGGGTCCGTGGGGGCCGCCCCCGGGCCCATGGCGTCCGTCACCTTGAGAAGATCCGGTCCGGGCAGGGGGCCCGAGTCCAGGATTTCCACGTCGTCGGCGAGATCCAGCGGCACGGTGAGGGACAGGAGCTCGTGTTTGCCCTCAGGGAGCAGGCCAAGGACCTTCAGGAAGAGGTTCGCCTTGGCGCGGGCGGCCGTCCTGACCGGGAAGCCCGTCATAGGGCCCCGGCCATCCCGCCGTGCGGAAGCGGGAAAACCGGTTGTCCGGAGCCGGCTCCCTCTGGTGCGCCCGCCGGAGGGCCCGGGAAAGGCGCCGGCCCGGCGGCCGTGCCGAAGCTCTGAACCTGGTCCTGGACCAGGTTCCGGTCTCGGTTCAGGCGCCGGTCCCGGCCCCGGAGACGGTCCCGGCCCCGTAGACGGCCCTGGGTACGGCAAAGGCCCTGGTCCAGGGCCTGGCTGCGTTCCCGGGCACAGCAAGGGTCTTGGCCCAGGCTATGGGATTGAACATGGGCGCGGTCCCGGCCAAGGCGTCGTTCCAGGCCATGGCCACAGCCCGGAACACGGGGATGGCCCTGCCGCTGCTTCTGGACATGCCAACGGTCCCGGTCTTGACCCTGCCGCTGGTCCTGGTCCTGGCACAGCCGCTGGCCCCGGTCCCGGGAAAGGCCTTGGCCCTGGTCCCGGCAAAGGCCTTGGCCCGGGTCCCGGGAAAGGGTCCGGAAGCCGCCCTCGCGGGAAGCCGCAAACGGCCGAAGGGACGTAACATCTCCGACCCCCAGGCCGGAGGGCTCGGAGCGCCGCGTCCGAGGCCCGTCAGCCGGGCACGCCGGGGGAGGCCCGGAAGGCGTCACGCGGGCTCTCCCGCGCCCGGCGACACGGACTCATCAGGGTCCACCACGTTGATGACCAGGCCGTTCGTGACCTTCGGGTAGAAGTAGGTGGCCTTGCGCGGCATCACGTATCCGCTCTCGGTGACCTTCAGGATCTCGGCGAGGCTGGTGGGGTTCAGTATGAAGGCCGCCCGCTCGCCGCCTTCCACGAGCTTGAAGGCCTCGGAGGCGTCGGAGATGTAGCTTATGCGGCCGGGGTCGTCCATGAGCTCCTCGGTAAGGCCCAACGCCTCCACGAGCACGACGTCCGTCAGGATGGACACGTCCAGGAGGGAAAGGGACGAGCGCTCCGGGGCCTTGTCGGCCAGGGCCTCCTTGACCTTCTCCTTGATCTTGATGAAGGAGCAGCAGTCGTGGCCGTTAAGCAGCAGCCCGAAGACCGTGAGCCCCTTGCGGCAGTCCTCGTGGAGCTTCTCGGACAGGGCGTCCAGCGCGGCCTGGCGCCCGCCCTCGGCGAAGGAGAAGACCCGGATCTCGGCGAAAGGGGCCAGGCGGGCGAGTATCTCATCGTTGGAAAGCGGCCAGCTGCGCAGGATCCTGTGGGTGGGGAGCACGCACAGCCCGGGATCGCTCATGGGGCACAGGTAGGACATCACCCAGTCCAGGGCGCTGTCGGGGCCGGGCGCCCTTCCCCCGGCCGCCAGCCTCGCCCTGGTCCTGTCGCGGTAGTTCAGCGCCGTCATATAGCGGTGGTGGCCGTCGGCTATGTAGACCGTCCTCTCGGAGAGCCGGGACGTGAAAATCTCGACGGTCTCGGGGTCGTCCACAACCACCACCTTGTGGGCCTGACCGGACGTGTCCCTGAGCGCTATGTCGGGCGCCCGCCCGGTCAAGGACGACAGGGCGTTCAGGAAGGCCCTCTCGGCGTCCGGGAAGAAGCCGAAAATGGGGCTCAGCTGGGAACGCGTCTTCTCCATAAGATCCAGCCGCTCCAGCTTGTGGAAGCTGAACGTCTGCTCGTGGAGCCTTATCCTCGCGTCCCTGCCAGGCTCCTCCAGGCGCATCAGGCACACGAACCCCCTGCGGACCTGGCGCTTGGAAGTTAAGGGGTGCGCGAACTCAGTCTCCATCGCGTATATGGCGGGCTTCTGGGTGCGCGTCAGCACCCCGTCCCGGAACCAGCCCTCCAGTATGGAGGCGGATCGGGCATGCCAGGCCATCTCGTCGGGATCCCCCGGGAGGGGTTTCCCCAGATCCACGTGGAGGAAATTGTGGGGATGGCCCCCGTAGTAAGCCTCCCGCTCGGAAAGCGAAAGCACGTCGTAGGGCGGGGCGATGAGCTTCCCACCGTGGCCGCGAATCTCGTCTTGGTTGTATGTATAGCCCCGGAAGGGCGCGATCGACACCATTGATAGCTTTCCTCCTCGAAAAACTCCAGCAAAATAGCACAGTGGAGTCCCATTCCACAAGAACGCGGGACATGGCGGGACAATCCGGAAAATGGCTTGGTCGACGGGGAAGGAGGAGGCAGTGGAATTGGAATTGGAAGTGGAAGTGGTGAAGGCGGAGGAGAAGGAGGAGGTGGAGGAGGTGGTGGTGATGGTGGAGGTGGAGGAGGTGGTGGTGGTGAAGGAGGTGGTGAAGGAGGAGATGGTGGTGGTGGAAGGGGTGAAGTCGGAGGTGGAAGCGGAAGGGTTAAGGCTGAGGAGGTGAAGGTGGAGGAGGAAGAGGTGGTGGAAGTGTTGAAGTCGGAGGTGGAAACGGAAGGGTGAAGTCGGAGGTGGAAACGGAAGGGTGAAGTCGGAGGTGGAAACGGAAGGGTGAAGGCGGAAGTGGAAACGGAAGGGTGAAGGCGGAAGTGGAAACGGAAGGGTGAAGGCGGAAGTGGAAACGGAA
>JAIRZX010000017.1 GCA_031267005.1 Deltaproteobacteria bacterium | reverse complement strand
AAATCACCCGGACGGCAAAAGCAACATAGGCACGGACCGTCGAACAGCCGAATCCTGCAACCCCGGAATCCAGAAACCCCGGAGCCCGCCATTCCCGGAACCGCGGACTCCAAGGGAGCGCGGGAGAGCGGCGGAGAGCCCGGCGGCGCGCGGCGTGCCCGCTGACGGACCCGAAGCGCCGCAGGGAGCGGCGGTTCCGACTTTTCAAACGCCCCGCGAAAAAGCTACAATCGGGGAAACGCTTTTCCGCGCGTACGGGAGATCGCCAGATCCGGTCCTGACGGTCCCGGAAAGGCGGAACCTGACCGTCACTGGCCCCGTCAGGCATTGACCGGGCCAGGCCCTGCAAGCCCCTGACGGGCCCCTCCCCTGCCGGGCCCAAACCGCGCACTGACCTTCAAGGACCTGCAATGGCCAATAAAGGCCCGGACCGACCCCGCAAGGCCCTGTCCGGACCGGACCAGCCCCGCCAGGTCATTGCCTGGCCCGGAGCGACCCCGGAAGCCCCTGCCCGAACCGGGACCCGCAAGCCCTAAACCGGACCCGCCCAGCCAGGCCCTGACCTGACCTGACCTGGCCTGGCCCATCCTTGCTCCGCAAGGCATTGCCCGGGCCCAGCCCTGCCAGTCGCCAACATGCCCTGGCACCGCAAGGCTCCGCCAGCCACCCACCCCCCCGCGGCCCCGCGCACGGCGCATGAGGCCGCCGCCCTGGCCTCCCGGGCCGTACGGGGAGGCCGAAAGGCATAAAGCTTGGCGTCAGTAGTGGTAAACGTCCCCTACGGCGGGCTCTTCATGCCGCCCGCCGTGGCGAAGCGCCTCTCGCTAAAGCAAGAGGAAATCGGCTGGGAGAACTTCCGGCTGGCCGACCCATGCCTTTTGGGAATGCTCGCCCGGGCATGCGAGGCCGGCACCCTGGAGGGCGGCCTGGGTGAAAAGGAGGTCCCCGAACGGACCTTGGTGAGCTACTCCTTCTCGCCGCTGGTCGCCGACCCTCTCGGCTTTTTGGCCTCCGAAGTGGGGGACGGGGCGGCGGGCGGGACGGACGGGGTTTTGAAAGGCGGCCCCAAAGGCCCCTCCGTCATCCCAAGGGGCGCCTCGGGGCTCCCGCTCTTCGACTGGACTGACCCGGAGAGGGAACTGATCTTCAAAAAGTCCGCCCTGCCGTACCTGGCCGAGGTCCGCGACCGCGTGAAGGAGATCCTGGACCGGGACAGCCTGGTGTTGCTCGTGACCGCCCGCTCCTACGCCGCCCGCCCCTGGGACTACGAGCGTGACCGCCGCTACCCCCGCCCGCAGCTGGGCATAGGCGCCCTGGACGGCAAAAGGACGCCAAAGGGTCTTTCCGCCTTCATCGGGAGGACCTTCAAGGCCTTCGGGCTCTGGCCGGAGCTGGACTGGCCGCACAGGGGCGCCTGGGTCCCCCCCGAACTCGCGCAGCACCCCAGGCTACTGTGCTGCACCTTCTCTTTCAGGCGCGATCTCTACATGGACGAGGCCTCCGGCCGGATCGCCTCCTGCTCCGAGGGCCTCTCCAGGATGCTCCGCACCGTCTTCGGCCTCATAGAGGAAGAGCTGGAGGAGTCCGTGAAGGCCCGCTACCGCCGCCGAAACCCTCCCAAGCGCCCCTCCATGGTCATAAAGGCGACCCCCAACCCCAAGGCTCCCTAAGGCCAGGAGGCCCTTATACAAGCCCGCCGCCGGCCCGGCCCGGACGCCCATCTCCATTTTTTCCGCTCCGGCCGTCCCCCACAAGCGCTCCCTCTCAGGCTGTCCCGCTCCGCCCCGCCGTTTCACGCCCTCCTAAAGTCCGTTCGCCGTCGCCTCGGGCGCCTCCGCGGCCTCCGTCCGAAGATCCTCCCGACGCGCCTCCGCGGCCTCCGGCCGAAGATCCTCCCCGACGCGCCTCCATCGCCTCCGGCCGAGGATCCTCCCCGACGCGCCTCCATCGCCTCCGACCGAGGAACCTCCCAATACGCCTCCATGTCCCCGGCCCGGCCTCCCAGCTACCGTCCTGGAGCCGGACTAAGCCGACTAAGGCCCCGCGGAACCCCCGGGACCTCCAGGGGTTGGGGAGAGGCGACTTTTCAGGCCCGAGGCTTGCAAGTAATTCCGCAGGGCAAAGCTGATGGGACGGGCGGACCGGGCCGCAAATTACGATGCGGAGGCCCCGCGGCGAAGGCGGCAGGCGGATGCCACGAGGCGGAAGTCCAGCTGAAACGGCCATAAAGCCCTATCCGACCCCCTTGGCCACCTTTGAGGGCGGGACTCGAATTTCGCCGCCCCGCCTGTCGGCCTCATGCTCCCGCGCGCGCCCCGCAAGCGCCATTGGCCTCCGGCATTGGGGGAAGCCCTCCGTGAGGCTATAATCAAGGCCGGGGCGCAAGCGGCCCGGAACACGCCGCTTCCGGCCGCTTCCGGCCGCTTCCCCTGCCGCGCCAGTTAACCGGAGTTCCCCGCGGCGCCCGTTTCCGTGGCTCCAGCCCCCCGAGCCCGGCCCGGCACCCGCAGTCTCCGGTCCCGGTTCCCGGCCGGGATCTCACACAAGCCTATCCCCTGCCCGTTACCCGGCCCCGGTTCCCGGCCGGGGACCCGGAACCCCCCGTCCGGCGCCTTGCCCCCGGTCCCGGCCCGGCTCCCGCAGGCCCCTGTCCCACCGTACGGCGCCCAGTCCCGTTCCGGGCATCCCCGTCGGTCCCCGTTCCCGGCAACCCCTCCGCGGCGGAAGGCCCCGCAAGGTGACGCAAGTGCAGAAGTTCCAAGAACCCTCAAAGATGGAGCTAGTCTTCGGCCCTGAAGAGATATCCCGCCAGGTCAAGGCCGTCGCCGCCAAAGTGGACGCCCACTACGGACCGCTCGTCTCGCGCGCGGACCCCCTGGTCGTCCTGGGGGTGCTGAACGGCGCCTTCGTGTTCATGGCGGATCTGATCCGCGCCGTCTCGATCCCCCTGGAGGTGGACTTCATCAGGCTGTCCAGCTACGAGGACAGGGCTGACAGCTCCCAGGAGGTGGTTCTCCTGAAAGCCCCGGAGAGGCCCATAGCCGGCAGGCACCTCCTGGTGGTGGAGGACATCGCCGACTGCGGCCTCACCCTGCAGTGGCTCCTGGGCTATCTTGAGACCAAGGGGCCCATGTCCGTCAAAACTGCCGTGCTGGTGGACAAGCGGGAGCGCAGGGAGGTCAAGGTGGAGCTGGACTACACCGGCTTCGTGCAGGAGGGCGGATTCCTCGTGGGCTACGGGCTGGACTACGCCAAGAGCTACCGGGAACTGGACGGCATCTACCGGTTAGAGTTTTAGGCCTCCCCGAGCCTTCCGGCCCGCCCGCCCCGACCGCGGCCGGGGAAACGATCCCCGAGGCCCCCGGGCCCCACGCGCCTTTTCGCCCTTCCGGCCTCGCGGCATCCGGGCCGGTCGGGGCCCGCGCGCCGAACTGGAACGCAGATATCTTTAAAGGGTTTTAAAGCCGCGCCAATTAGCCTAATCGGAGAGATATATCTTCCCAATAACATTTTTTTCCTATAATTTAACCAAATTAGTTGTACCTTTCAGAAATCTTGTGTTACAATCTCACAGTTTTCATAAGAGTTGGGCGGATTCCCTGCCCCGTGCCCTAGCCGCCCGGAGCGCCCATTCCGCCCCGAAAAGGCCCTGGCGGCAAGGCTTTCAGCTTCCTTGAGCCAGTCCGCCCGGTCTCAGGCCCAGGCCCAGGCCCAGGCCCAGGCCCAGGCCCAAGCCCAAGCCTGCCTGGACTATGGCGGCCCCCTGTCCGGGGCCTCCCGCAGCAGACCGCCGCAAAACTCCCCGCTGGCCCTTTCCGGCCAGGCGGCGAAGCGGCCCCCGCGGACGGCATCCCCCACGGACCCGTACGAGGCAAGCCCTCCGGGCACCCGCCGCCGGCCGTTACCCCTCCCGCCGGGCACGGCGGCACCCGCCACGCACCCAAGCGCCGGTCCGGCCGCTGCGTCCCCCCGCCGCCCGCCGGTACCTTCCTGAGCCTCCGGCAGACGGCCCCGCGCCCGGAAAGCCGCAACGCAGGCGCCAGCACCCCCACCGCCGCAGGTGACAAGCCTATCCAGCGGCGCCGCAAGGTGGACCAGAGAAATGATTATCACTTGCTCCCAGTGCCAGACGAGGTTCAGGGTCGACGACGCCCTCATCAAGGAGACTGGCACCCGGGTCCGCTGCTCCAGCTGCCAGAGCGTCTTTACTGTCTTCCTCCCCAGGGCGGGGGCACCGGCGCAGGGGGCTACGCTCGCCGCCATACCCCGTCCTCCCGCCCAAAACGCGGCGCCCATCCCCCAGGCCCCGGTCCCCAGGGCGCCGGAGCCCCCCAGGAGGCTGGCCGCGAGGCCGCTGCCCCCCGCCGAGAGGGACTTCTACATCCCCGGGGCCGAGGACGAGGAGCCCTCCCCCGTCGCCTCGGGGGGCGAGGACGGCGGAGGCGCTTCCGCCTCACGCGACGGCTCGCCCGGCTTCGCCGGAGCCTTCCCCGGCGGGACCGGCTCCCCCCCCGTCGAGACGGCGCCCGCGCCTTTCCTGGAGACGGAAGGCGAGGCGCCCGGCGCGGCTCTCCGAGAGGGCACGTCCGCTCCGGACCCCGGGCCCCGCAGTTGCCCGCCCTCCCCCGCTTCCGAGGCCGCCTTCGCTTCCGGGCCCGTCCCCCCCGAGCCAGAGCCCGCCGCCTCCGCTACCGCCGCCTCCGCCTCCGCTGCCCAGGCGGCGTCCCAGGCAACGCCGGCCTATCCGGGCCCGGGCGCCCAGCTTCCCCGCGGCCCAGTGCCCGATCCGCTGGGCGCCGATCCGCTGGCTTCCGATACCCTCGCTTCCGATCCCCTCGCCTCGGATCCCCTCGCTTCCGACCCCCTGGCGGGCTATCCAGCCGCCGCCTTCGCGCGGGGCGCCGTCCCCGACGACCGGGACGACGATTTCGCGGGACCCGGCCTCGACTTCGACGAGAGTCCCGAAGGCCCTCCCCCGCCCCGCGCTGCCGCCCTCTTCGGGGAGGCGCCCTCCCCGCCGCCCTCCCAGTCCGGGCCCAGGGGCCGGCTCCTCCAGCCCCGGGACAGGAAGCCGAAGGACCGCAGGCGCCTGGCGCTGGCCGCCGCCGTGGCAGCCGCGCTCCTTACCGCCGGGCTGTACTTCTACATGAACATGGACGCCTCCGTGGAGCCCGGGGTGGCCGTGCAGTCCTCGGCCCCGGAGCTGCGCTCGGCCGACGCCTCGCCCGCCGACGCGGGAGCGCCCCTGAACGGCCTGTCCGGCTCTTCCGCCCAGGCCGCCGCCCCCCAGATGGACAACGCCGCGCTCACCCAGCCCGACGTGCCCAACAGCACCGAACACTTGAACTTCTCCAAGGACATGACCACCCACCACTACCGCTCCAACTCGGAGGCGGGGAACATCCTCATCGTGACCGGGCGCGTCGAGAACCATTTCTCTGACCGGAGAAACTACATCAAGGTCAAGGCTGTCCTGAAGAACTCCCAGGGGACGGTGGTTGCCGAGAGGGACGCCTTCGCGGGCAACTACCTGACCGAGACCGAGCTCACCACCCTCCCCATGAACGAGATCCTGGCGCGGCTGGCCCTCCGCGGCGGCCAGAACAGCTCCAACATAAACGTCGCCCCGGGCAGCTCCGTGCCCTTCATGCTGGTCTTCGACAAGCTCCCCGCCGATCTCGCCGAGTACGTGGTCGAGTGCGTAAGCTCCACCCCGGCCGGCGACGTGGCGGACAGCGGCCGCCCCCAGGCGGTGTCGTGAGGGGCGCGGAGGCGCCCGGCTAAGCCGGAGGGGCCTTTAACAATCCTGAGGGAACCGGACAAGCCGGAAGTGTCCAGGAGAACCCCGAATGCCGCCGCAAGACGCCGACGGCCAGCTCCAGCGCTTCCCCTCATCAACCTACGGTTTGGGTTTTGGTATGGGTTTGGGTTTGGGTTTGGGTTTGGGTTTATCTCTGAATTAAGTCAATCAGTTAAAAATCAGTTAATTAAAAACACATCCGCACGACCACACCCCGAGGCGCGTGGAAAGCCTTCGGCGGGGAGAGCGCGTGCGACCCGAGCGGCAGGGAATCCCTGCCTGGCCGGGATGCTTCCCGTGAAAAGGCAGGACCAGCAGGCTACCGGCACACGTGAATGCCTCCCCGACCGGCAGGCAGGCAGGCAGAATCCATCATTCCCGCCAGTGGGTGGGGGCGCCTTTGTTTAGGATACGCGCCTTTGTTGTATCCGTTCACGGATTTCAATGGCTCCAACTTAACTGAGAAGGAAAGGTATCCGTTCACGGGCTCAAGGGGGGGGCTGTCCTGTGCCAGGCTGGAGGCGGTACCGGGTTATGAGGGAGGTAGCCAGATGCTTGCGGGGGATGAGTTCTTCGACCCAGTTAACTGATACCTTGTGCGCACTCACTAATGTTCCCGATGCGGTCGGATGAGAGGGCTGGGGAGGGATTTCGCGGCGGAATCGAGCTTTGCGCGGCGGCCGCCGGGGCAGGGGCGGGCCCTGCCGCTAAATGCCCAAGACGGTCGAGGGGCCCCTGGAAGGGGACGGGGAAGTCCCGGCACGCGTCTTCCCGGCGGACGCCCGGCAACGGCCTGGGATGCCCGTAGCCGGGCGCCCGGGCAACCGGCCGGCCTTCGCCGCGCCATCGGAAACGCGTTCGCCGGCTCCCGCCGGGGCGACTAAGGGCCGGGGCGGGACAGTCTTCGGAGCCCCCTTCCAGCCTGCCCGCTAACGCCGGGTAACCCCGTACGTCCGGGGCCCCGCCGGGCGCCCGGTTGAGCTTGCTGGTCTTCCGGCCGGGTCCCTTACGGCGAGGGCGAAAGGCGCCGCGGCGGGCGCGGGGCTCCGGAAAACGCGAGGGGGCCCGGGGCGCCGACGGGTCCCGTTGCCTTTCCGGGCGAAGCCGTTTATCATGACGGAAGTCAGGCGTCCGAATTCCGGACGCCCCGTTGCCGGACACGGAACCTTGCCCCTGGTTCGGCCGACGGGCTTCCGGCAAGGCGCGGTATCGGATTAAGATGATTTTTGGACTTTTCGCGTTTGCGGCGGTTTTATTGGCGTTGCCCTGGGGCAGCCGGCTTTGCCTGGCTGACGGCGGGGGCGGGCGGGACGCGGCAGGAGCGCCCCCCCAGG
>JAIRZX010000014.1 GCA_031267005.1 Deltaproteobacteria bacterium | reverse complement strand
CGGAAAGTTGCCTGGAGTGGGCGCCGCCCGGCTTCCCGTCCCGGAGGGTACGGGCGCGCCGCCGGAGTCTCCTGGGGTCCCGGAGCCGGAAGGCGGCAGGGACGGGGACGGCGGCTGAGACGGCGGCGGCGTCTGGGAGGCGGAGGGCGGGGTGGGGAAGGGTCCGAGGCGGAGGGCGGGGCCGCCGCAAGAGGGCAGGGGGACGGCGTCGGGGTGGCGAAGGCTTGCCTGGCTTGAAGCCGGAGAACTGGGAGGCGGTTCGGTTGCCGGAGGCGGAATCTTGGGCGGACGGCGGGCAGAGGGAGGCGGAATGGGTCCCGAAAGCCGGAGACCGACCCGCTCTCCCGCCAGGGCCTCCCGAGATGTCGCCCGCCTGCTCCGCCCTCGCGGCGGACATGGGACTCGAGATCCTGCGGAGAGGGCCCTCGCCCTCATGAGGCGCGCCTCCATGGGGCCGCACAGGGTGTCCGCGGTATTCAGGAGCGCCAAGGCCCTTTCGCGACGGCCGTTCCCCGCGGCCGCCGGGAACAGGCTCCGGAGCGCCAGGATCCTGGCCTTTTCGGCTTCGGGGTTGCCGGACGATGCGCTCATCTTCCTGAACGCGGCGAGGCTCCGGTCGGAAAGGCCGGCGCCCTCAAGGGCGAGCACTAGATCCAGGGACGCGCGGGCCCTCAGCGCGGCCGCCTCGGGGGAGTCCCCCAGCCGCGACATTTCCCGGTGGAGCGCCTCGGCCCAGTCGAAGTCGCCGCCCGGCAAAAGGGACCTGATGGTCCTCCTCGCGGCCTCCCCCAGCTCGGGGAGCCAGTCGGCA
The DNA here is from genome assembly GCA_031267005.1 of Deltaproteobacteria bacterium. Lineage (GTDB taxonomy): Bacteria > Desulfobacterota > Desulfarculia > Adiutricales > Adiutricaceae > JAIRZX01. The sequence goes on along the minus strand of JAIRZX010000014.1, from coordinate 3,129 downwards.
GGGGCCAGCTCCAGCGGGAGCCTCGCGAAGACCTCGGCCGCGGGCTCCGGGGAGCCTGCCTCGAGGCACGCGTTTATGAGCGTGAGCCCGGGAACGCACAGCCGCCCGGGGTAGCGGGAAGCAGTCTCGCTCATGGCGACGGCGCGGTAGAGGGCGCATGCGGAGCGAAGGTCGCCTTCGCGCCCGAAGGAGGATATGGTCTTCGCGGCCAGATTGAAACGGGCGCACGCGGAAGCGTCGGTCTGGGGGAGGGAGTCGAAGAACGAGAGGGCCCGGGCCGCGGCGAGCGGCGCACCGCGCCGGAGGAGGGCGTCCACCCTCAGGGAAATGATGGCGGCTGCCTTGGCTGCCGCCCGGGGCGGCAATTCGAGGGCGCCGGGTGACGGCGCCCGGTTCCAGGCCAGACGGACGGGCCGGAGGGAGCGCGGCCCGGAATCGTCCTGGACGTAACGGGCCGATCCCCAAGAACCCTGGCCGTAACGGCCCGCTCCCCAAGAACCTTGGCCGTATGCTCCCGCGCCCCAGGAACCCTGGCCGAGGGAACCTTCGCCGTAAGTACCCTGTCCGAAAGCTCCCGCGCCGTGAGAACCCTGGCCGTACGAGCCGGGGCTTCGGGATTCCGGAGCCGTGGCGGGCAGGACTCCGGCGGGAGGCCCCGGAGCGCCCGCAGGAGATCCGGAGGGGTGGGCGGCAAGCGGGCCGCGGGAAACGGAGGGGGAACCGGGGAGGGCGGCGGGATTTCCCGAGGGCGATCCCGGGAAAGGACCGGAAGCCGCGAAGCGCGAGTCGGAAGCCGGATCGGAGAGGCGGCCTCGGGTACCACGGCCGGAACCCCGGACGTGGCGGGAGCCGCTGGCTGGAGCGGGAATTCCGGTGCGGGAGCCGCTGGCTGGGGCGGGAATTCCGGTGCGGCCGCCGGGAGTGCCCGGGGGGGAGCCGTTGAGGGCGGCTGGAGTTCCCGTGAGTGGGCCGGGTAGGGGGCAAGGACGCTCCAAGACTGAAACCCGCCTGCGGCGGGGGACCCAGGACGGAGGCTGCAGGGAGGGGGGGGGAGGGCCTTCCTCCAGGTACACGGCGGGTGGCGCCCCGTAGCCGAAGCCGTAGTCCGAGTAGTAGCCCGTGTCGGTGCCCAGTCCCAAGCGGCCGGTCCTGCTGGCCTCGGCGGCGGCCTCGCAGAGGGAGGCGGCGTGCGCCGCGTCGGCATTCGCCGCGGCCAGCGAGTCGGCGGCGGCGCAGGCCGCGGCTTCGGCCTTTACCGCCCTCGCCAGGCACTCCCCGTACTCGGCGCCGTAGCCGGGCCCCCGGCCGTCCGCGGCGGCGCGGGCGAAGTCGGCGGCGTCGGGGGACGCGGTTTCGCTGGAGCGCGGGAAGCGCGGGGAGGGGGGGCGCTGGAGTCTGCGCGCCGGGCGGCCCTTGGCGGCGAGCCGGGCAGAGAGGATCGCCCTGGCGTCGAGCCTCAGCTTGTCAGCCTCGCCCCTGAAGAGGGTCCAGATCATCGAGGGGTGGAAGCCCGAGCCCGAAGACTCTATCGCCCGGCAGAGCTTTTCGGCCTTCCGGAAGCGGCCGCGGGCGGCGAAGGCGTCCATGATGCCCAGCGCGGTCTGGACCCGGATGGCCTCCAGGGACAAATCCCCCCCGAGGGCGAAGAGGCCTTCAGCCATGCGCTCGGCGTCCCGCATGGCCCCGGCTTTGCAGAGCGACCCGGCGAGCCTCGCGGTCCCGATGGCCCAGGGAACGGCTTGGAGCTCGCGCAGCCCGCCGCTGGGCCAGGCCCGGTGGATCTCCAGCGCAGTGTCCAGCCTGCCGGCGATCCGGTTCGCCTCCTGGAGGCAGAGGAGCTTCAGCTGGCCGTAGACCGGCCTCACGGGCCAGGGCTCCGGGGGCAGGCGTTCCAGTATTTCCGCTGCCCTCTCGGAGTCGCCGACCCTCGCCCAGGCCGAGGACATGGTGCAGAGCGCGGGCACCAGGACGCCAGCCGAAGGGCCGTAGCGGTTCCGGGACATGGCCGAGTCGAAGGACATCTGGGCCTTCAAGGGTTCGGACGTCACGGCGAAGGCCCTCAGGCGGTTGACCTCGGCGCTCGCCAAAATCCCCCTGAACCCCTCGCGGCCGTTCACGTACTGCAGCGGGAAGCGGTCCCCCGCGTCGGGCGCGGCTATCGAGTATGAGCGGACCATGAGCGGCGGCGAGGGCAGCATGATCTCGATGCCCGCGCAGCCCCGCGGGGGCGGCGCCCAGCGGGCGTCGTAGATCGCGGGGAAAGTCCTCCCGGCGGTGTCCGGGCCCATCAGCCCCTCGGGGATCCTCTCGACGCGCTGGATCTCCAGGTAAGCCTCCCGGGCCTCCATGACCTTGCCCGTGCGGAGGGAGTAGTGCATCAGGTAGAAGGCCCCGTACGCGTCCTTCAGGCGGTTCTCCGGCTCGTCGCCCAGCGCGTCCGTGTGCCGGACCACGGCTTTGGCCCTCTCGATGGACCCTAGGTACAGCGAAGAGAAGAACAGCCTCATGGCCGCGCTCGCGAAGGCTTCGTTCTGGGGGCCGGGGCAGGCGTGCGCGGCGAAAAGGTCTATGCCCTCGTCCAAGGCGGCCAGCGCGGAGGACAGGTAGGCAGGCTTGGGCCAGCCGAGCCATGAGCCGGCCTGCGGCGCCGTCAGGTGTTCCATGACGGTCGCCAGGCACGCGTCGATTCGCCTTAGGGCCTCTGGAGTTTCCATTTGATGCCTGACTTCGTGGCCGGCGGTTGGCCCGCCGGGGCGCGCTGGGCGCCCCGGCGGCGCCCCGGAGAAGTTCGGGACGCCTCGCGGGCCAGCGCTCCGAGAGTCCTGGGCGCGCGGCCTGAAAGGGCAAAGGGTGGGGCGTAGGCGGAGCGGGGCCGCCAGCGTCTGAGAAACTTGAACCGGAACGAAAAGGGAACGGGAACGGGAACCGGAACGAAAAGGGAACGGGAACGGGAACGGGAACGGGAAGCGGAACGGAACCTGAACGGGAAGGGGAAGGGGATGGGGAACGGGAACCGGAACGGAAGCGGAACGGAACGGAACGGAACGGAAGCGGAACGGAACGGAACGGAACGGAACGGAACGGAACGGAACGGAACGGACCGGGCCGGGGAGGGGGAAGCGGACCGGC
>JAIRZX010000618.1 GCA_031267005.1 Deltaproteobacteria bacterium | reverse complement strand
GCTAACAAGACCCCGGAGGAGATAAGCGCGGAGCTGAACCTCGAAATGCCAGAAGTCGTCAGGATTCTGCAGGATTTCGGCATAGCTGGGTGAGGCGCCCGCCGCGCGGGCTCCGGTCGTCCCGCCCCGTTGCCAGCAAGCGCGGGCGGCCGTGACGATCCGCATTGGTTGCGGGGGCAGGCCGGGCGCCAGACGCGCAGGCATGGCATGTTTTTTGCTTACCCTTTGGAAGAATCTTGCAACCGGCTCCCGGGCCGCGGCTGGCCTTCCGCCGCTTCCCCTGGCCCCCCGCAGAGGAGAAACGAGCCCTTCCCGGGCCTCCCTCCCGCGCGAGCCGACTCCTCCTGGCCGCCGCACTGGCTTTGCCCGTCGTCCGCTCGGACAAGCCCCGGCCCTCGCGCCTGCGGCCAGGTTAGGCCCGGCCCCGCGGCTCCCCGAGGACTGCCCGGCCTCAAGCGGGGCCGTCAGCCCGTGGCTCTCGGGGCCTGGAGCGCCGGTTTCGTCCCGGAGGCTTGCGTCCGCAAAGTCCTCCTTGACGACTCGTTACGCTGCGGGGGCTCTTCGAGCCGGAGACAAGTTAAGCCCGTTCTGGGGGGGGAGTCCAGGGTCTTCCTGCAGAAGGCCCAGCACAGGCCCGTGTCTGCCGAAAAGGGGCAGTTGCGGTCCGGGCCGAGTGTCTGGGCTTCCAAAACGGCATAGCGGAGATCCCTCCGCTAAAAAGAAAGGGTCGGGAAGGCCGCCTGACGGGAAGGGCTTGATGCCTGCGCAAAAAAGTCCTTCCGGGATCGTGTTTGTCTCGCCCGGGCAACCAATCTGAAAAAATTGAGGTTTGAGTTCAAAAATATAGAAAAAGTATAACTCAAGCCTAAAATCGGAGGCGAGGGATGCCTTTGAAAGACAAGAAGCGGTTTATTTCCGAGGAGTTCTATTAGCTCTTTTTGCACTGATACCAAGGCTTCGCCAATGAGGGCTTCAGGCGCATCAGCTACTCCCCGGCAAGGGCCTGGACCCCGGCAAGAAACGCCCGTGGGCCAAGCAACAGGTCCAGCCCGAAGCGTCCCGCTCCCTAATAAACTGATAGCGGTTACGAGGTAAAATCTCGGCCGGGGGGGGGTGCGCCCGGAGGACGGCTTTCCCGCAGACGGCGGGCCAAATCGCGCGGGGCCATGCCGCAACCGTCTATTCCGCCGGCATCGCGAGGCCTCGCGGGCTTCCTTCACCTGCGGGCAAGGCCTGAGCCGCGCGAGCGCTGATTCCTGCCCGTTCCCGCTCCCTCCGTTCTTCCTGGAGAACATGCTCGGCTTCGCCGTGACCGTCCTTGAGCTCTGGAGCAAGATCGAGGGCCGGGCCAGGGCCGGGTCCGGCTGCACCCTGGCGCCGCTCGAATTCGCCGAGATATATATGGCCCCTCCCGGAAAGCTCCCGCGCGTCCCCAGTTCCGTATCCTGGCTGTATCTCGCGGGCGGGCTCCGCCTTTTTATAAAAACCGGAAACCCGACTATACTCCGCATGATGTTGTTCGCCGTCGGAGCGCTGGGCAACATCGCCACTGGGGACACGATCAACAGATTCAGGAAGGAGCTTGTCGATATGGACAGCGACGTCAATTTGAGCAGCGACATCGTTCGGCGTGTGGACGAATTGACTGGCGGACAATATTCGAGGAACTTGGCCATAAACAAGGCCCTGGAGGAGGAAATCAAATCCAAGGATGCGGTAATCAAGTCCAAGGACGCGGTAATCAAGTCCAAGGACGCGGTAATCAAGTCCAAGGACGCGATAATCAAGTCCAAAGCCGTAGCAAACAAGTCCAAGGACGCGATAATCAAGTCCAAAGCCGCAGCAAACGAGTCCAAGGACGCGGAGAACTAGACCCTGAAGCGTACGAACGAGTCCATTGACGCGGAGCTCAAGAAATGCATGTCCGTCGTCAAAATGCGCTACGCTAACAACACCCCGGAGGAGATAAGCGCGGAGCTGAACCTCGAAATGCCCGATGTCGTAAGAATTATGCAGGATTTTTGCTGGTATAATCTAGCAACCGGCTCCCAGGCCGCGCCTGGCCTTCCGCCTTTTCCCAAGCCCCCCCGCAGATGAGAAAGGACCCCTTCCCGTGCCTCCCTCCCGCGCGAGCCGGCTCCTCCTGCCGCCGCACTGGCTTTGTCCGTCGTCCGCGCGGCCACGCCCTGGCACTCGCCCTCACGGCCCCGGCACGGCCGCCCGCCAGCCGGGACGCGGCCCGGGAAGGCCCGTCCCCGCGGCTCCCCGGGGACGGCCCGGCCTTAAACTGGGCCGAGCCCGGGGTTCTCGGGGCATGCAACGCCGGCTTTGTCCCTGCTGTATACGTCAGCACAGGGCTCCTGGCCGACGCGTTGCGCTTCGGGGTCTCTACGGGCCGGAGACTTCAAAGTCCGTGCTGGGGGGGGGAGTCCAGGGCCTGTACCCGTTCACGAGGGAGGCTGGAAAATCCGCCAGCAAGGGAGCCGGCTCGCTGGAGGAGGTCCCTGAAAGCCGGAAAAGGAAAGCCGAGGCTTGAAAGAAAGCGTCCGGAAGCCTGGAAGACGGGAGAGCCGAGTGGCAGGCGGGCAGGCCAATTCTCCGGCACCGTCCGCCGTGCGAGCGGATACCGCCGTTCATGGCGGGGGCGGGGAACTGTCTAATCCGCCTGGCCAGGCCCAAGAACGGATGCCCCGGCAACCCGCAATCGGATCCCGGACCGCCTCCCCCCGGCCTCCCGGCGGCTCCATTCCGACCCGCTTTCCGCCCCGCGCGCCCTTTCGCCCCGGGCTCCCGGACTGGCACCGCCTGGCGCCTGGCCTCTCCGAGCGTGAACGGATACCTTGGAGCGTCGCAGAACGCGCCTGTCACCGCAGAACGCGCCTGAGCCCCGCTGGCCAATCACCGGCCCCGGCCTTCGCCGCCCGCTTCGCCCGTCCTTCCCGTCCCCCCAATCCCCCCCCTCCCCGTTGCCGACGTTCCCTCCGCCCCCCCCCTTCCGGGACT
>JAIRZX010000615.1 GCA_031267005.1 Deltaproteobacteria bacterium | reverse complement strand
TTCCTAACTAGATTATGTGTGTCAGTTTGCCATACTATATGTTGTATATGGCATGTGTTTTGCTTGTATAGCTGTTGTATCCTCTCGCCTGGTTAGAAACTAGGCCGGGAACTATAGTTAATTGAGAGCATCGGATGTAATACAGAATTAGAGTCGATCAGACTCACGCTTCGCAAATTTTATTCCAGCATTAAAGCACGCTCAAATTATTTACGTTTTGTTTTGATTGCTGGTATCACTAAGTTCAGGCAAATATCGTTGTTCTCCAGCATGAACACTGTTCACGACATTTCGTTAAATAAACATTTCGCGACGATTTGCGGGTTCACAAAACAAGAAATACAGTCAACTTTTTCTCAATATTTAGAACCTACTCTCTTGGCGTTGAAAAAAAATGGTGAACTTGGCCAAAATTCCACCGTTGATGACCTTCTTGGCAATATAATTCAATGGTACAACGGTTATTCATGGGACGGGGAATCCGAAGTACTCAATCCTTTATCGGTATTAAGCTTTTTTGAACGACAATCATTCAAAAACTATTGGTATAAAACCGGGTCATCATTGCTTACTAGCCGGATATCCCAGAACGATACAGATTATTTCAAGGTGTTCAGCCAAGACCTGTCCTTCATTGATTCTTTCCCGGAAATGGATTTGAACGACTTAAACGCTACCGTGCTCCTCATGCAGGCCGGATACCTGACAGTCGGCAGCGTTACCGGTTCAGGCAGCACCGAAAAGTTCCACCTTAAAATACCTAACAACGAGATTAGGAATTCGATACGCCGGGAACTTTTGGCTGGTTTCCTTGCTCCACCCAAAACATCCGATTATGAACAATTCCTAAATCAAAAATATATTCAATTCCTCGATGCTTTCGGAGCCCGCGACCCGGACAAATGCGAACTGTACCTCTCTGCTATCCTGGCAGGAATAATTCAACGCAATTCGGTGAGCCAAAACGGCCAGCAAGACTCCGTGAAACATAACGAATTTTTATTTAGATCCATATTGCAACTTCTCCTGGAATTCGGCAACACATTATCCATCCCTGAACCATCCTCCGATATTGGCAGGGCCGATCTGGCCATCCAGGGCCCGCAGAATGAATGGGTTGTCATAGAAATAAAGTTTGAGGCTACGGGCATACCGAATAAGACTGCGGAAATACCTGTCCCTGACAGCGAAATCGTCATAGGAAAGAGAACTAAATTCCTAACCCGCAAACTCCAAACAATGATCAGAAATGCTTTTAAGCAGTTAGTACAAAAAAATTATGAAAAAAAATTTCTTGTTGAATCCCCTGACGTGTACGGAGCCGCCGTAGCTGTCTACGGCTCGTCTGATGTGATGGTCAGATTCAAAAAGGTCATCTGGTCCGACAAGCAATCTAAAAAAATTGCCGTCGTCTGACATTTCTACGCCGTGTAACGGAATCTTCAGACAAACCTCAAGGCCATGGGGCTCCCCTTTCAACAGTCAGGGCCCTGAAGCACGGATTCTCTCAAACCTTCGATCGGCCCGGTGCCTCTAAATTAAGCTCCCGGAGACGGCCGCGTCGATGGGTGCCGGAACTTCAGACGCGCAAGCCGTGGACGGTACAATCGAATCCCTTCTTGCGAAGCAAAGCTCACTTGATTGCCGCTGCCGTCTAAGCCATGCGCAACGTCAGCAAAAGCACGCAGCAAATATGTGGGGAGCTAGTCCTTTCAGACTTTAGGCCATAAAATTATAACACAAGTTTTAATTGTAATTTTGAATATCTGTCATTTTTTCCATGCCTAAAGTCTCCAAGCACTGTTAAGCTTAGATTTGTCCGAAGTCTTCAGAATCCTGAAGGGTATAGCTACTGGGATGTGACGTCCTCATCCGCCCGGCCTTCAGGCTATCTTTTCCCTGGTGCCAAGTCCGGACGCGCCTCGCGGATGGAGGAAAGGGAAAGAGACAGTTGCTAAACATTGCCACAATATTTTCTTTGCTCGCTTCGGTATGATTGTCCAACTTACTCCCGATAGCTAAAAAGATACAAGTCACCTTCTACCCTGGCCCGGGCCAGTCCTTCCAGCCCGGCTTTCACCTTCCAGCCGCCGCAGTTCCCCCTAAACCCTAAGTGCCGGGCCGATTCAGCCCGACCGCCATGCCTTAAGCGCCGGAGGGGGACGGCCCCGCTCCCGTGCAGCAACTCGCACGTGAACCCGTTCGCCCCGGCTTCCCCACGCAACCATCCCGTAACTCCCGAAACGCTATTAAGCCTTGACCACGGCCGGTTTCAGACGCTCGCGCCCAAACGCTACGCGCTACGGCGTCCACGCCCCGGTCCATTTCTCCCCGTTCTAAAGCGGCACCATGCTCCCCTATGCCTCTACGCCGTAAGGCTTGATTCCGCTGCGAAAACCTAGCCGCCCCTTATGAAGTCGAATACTCCATGCGGGAAGGGAAAGCCAAAGCTCACCCCGGCGGCGGGTGCCGATTCGATCGTATCCTTCAACGTTCTTAAGACAGGGGCGGTCCTGTGTCAGCCTTGAGGCGGTCTTTGGTTATAAGGGAGGTCGCCCGAGACAAGCGGGGGAGGAGGTCTGCTATACCGCAAACGGAAACCTTATGGGCACTCACTGGGTTTCCAATGACGGCGGATAAGGGGAGAGGGGTAGGGTATTTTCCAGTGGAGTCAAACTTCAGAACTCTCGGCTTTCCGTTAAGCACTCCGCAAAGCGCCTACGCGAGATGCGAGGGATCCGAAGCAACACCGGACGCCGTTCCTGTCATGGAGGAGAGGTGGGTACGACGAAGCGGACGCGAGAAAGGAGCTACCGGCGATTCCTGCCTCCCCCCAACAGCGGAAAACATCGTGCCAGCCGCGCTTTAAAAACAACGCGCGAGCACAACCATTGCCGTTTCTAACATATCGCTGAAAGCCGCGAGGCAAAAGCATTCTTAACGCGACTCTAACATGTCCCCCGGTTGGAACCAAGACACGACAGTTACTTACGGATTGGATAAGGCCATAATACCACTCATTTCAGGCTCTTTTCCAGCGCCACGCCTACAGCCATTGCCAGAAGTGGAGGAACGGCGTTCCCGACCTGCGCGAACTGCCTGGTCTGGGTTCCTCCGAAGGCGAAGCGGTCCGGGAAGGACTGAATCCGCGCGGCTTCCCGGACCGTGAAGACGCGTTCCTGGTCATAATGGAAATACGCGCCCCAGTGGGGATCGCACTTGGTAAGGACTGTGGAGGCGAGGCCGTCTGGTTCGACCCGGCCGTATCGCTTGGTATGGTCGGAGCGGCTGGCCCGCCGCATGCCGAGGGGCAGGAGATAGTCGGGAATGTCTTTCCAGTTGCCGCCGGGAGCTACGAGAGCCATGCGCTCCATGTTTATTTTTGATAGGCGCGGGGCCTCGTGGTTCAAAACTCCGCTCGAGCCCGCCCGTGCCCTTTCCTGGTAGGCGTTCAAGGGGGCCGAGGCGTAACCCTTTACAGGCGCCCCGCGCTCGCCGTTGGAGAGCGGGGGGAGGTCTCCTATGGCCTCCCGGACCGTCACGCGGCCCGGAACCGCCTTCGGGCCTGGCAGCTTCAAAATCGGCCTGCCTTCAAAGGAACAGGCGAAGTTGGGCCTGGCCGGGCAGGAGAGCCCGGGCTCCGGGAAGGCGGGTCCGGGCGCCTCGCCGCCCTTCAGGCCCAATACGAACGTCCTCCAGCGGGTCTGAGAGAGCCGGTACCAGGGAGCGCACAGCACCGCCACGTCGGAGCGGTAGCCCAGGCTCCCCAGGGAGTCCAGGATGGCCCGGAGGGTGGCGCCTCCGGAAAAGGAAACGAGGCCTGGGACGTTCTCGATCAGTACCGCACGGGGCGAGAACTCCTCGGCGAACCGTAAAAAATCCCTGAACAGGTGGTTTCTGGAGTCCGATACGCTCCTGACCGGGGCGTTTATCGAAAACCCCTGGCAGGGAGGGCCTCCGGCTAGCAGATCCAGCTCGCCGCGCTTCAAGCCCAGCTCCGAGCGGATCCTGGCGGCGTCGATGGTCCTGATGTCCGCCGTCTCCACCGGGGTGCCGGGGTGGTTGCGGCGGTAGGTCCGGGCGTACTCCGGCTCCAGTTCGTTCGCGTACAGAGCCGCGTAGCCCGCCTCGCGGAGCCCCTCCGAGAGCCCGCCAGCCCCCGCGAAAAGGTCGATGAACCTGAGCTTTCGAGCGGCCATCAGTCTGACGCTTCCCAGCCTACCGCCGCCGATCCCATCAACCCGCCTCCCTCGCCGCCACTTCGGCCTTAATCCCTGTCCCCGGCATAAGCCCAAGACCTTTTCAGCGTCGGCCAAAGCCGCGCGGCTGACCGCCTGAACAGCTTCTCCGGGTGCCAGCAGGGACGTTCCAACGACTGCCCGCCTGAATCGCATAACCGGGTGCCTGCATGGCCGTTCCACCGGCCGTCCGCCTGAATCGCTTAACCGGGTGTCTGCATGGCCGTTCCACCGGCCGCCCGCCTGAATCGTTTCTCGAGGAAGAGTTCAGACAATTCACGAAACAGAAGTGAAACTTTCGCAACTACCGCTAAAAAACCTTCGCTTCCCGTCTTGCGCCAGACTCTCCGCTTCAAATCCCCCTACGCATGCGTCAGCTCCGCATGTGCCGGTTGCGTTTTGCCGGGCCGGGATAATCGAAATAATACGACAAATCGCGTCGGAATAGAATCCTTTTCCGTATAACTCATCCGGCCCCGCCGCCTTGCGTCGCCCAGCATCCTTTAAGAGCTGCCAAACTTGGCCTTCACGGCCTGGGGCTGCGAACGGCTTGGAAATAGACTTCCCTGACTCCGTTTTCACCAGGTCCCTTCGGATGTTCCCCGAGAGAGCCGCCGGATCTTGAACTCAGGAGCGACATGCTTATCCGGGCTGTGGCAACCGGTTTGACAGGGGAATTCCTTAGCGCCGCAGTTGGCGCTATAATCTGCGCTATGGATCCGAACCCCTCCGATACCCTGTCCGCCGGGCAGCCAAGCCCGGCGAGCCGGTCCCGCCCGCCAGCTCCGGACCGTACGCTCTCGCCCGACGTCATAAAAGCCGCCGCCGCAATCATAGCTCTCGCCGCCCTCTCGGCCCTGGCTGTCGCCGCGGTTTTTCCCGAAAGGCTCTCCCCCGCTCCGGCCCCAGGGGCGGCAACGTCCTGGGAGCCCTTCGCGGACTACGCGAGGCTGGAAGCCCTGGCTAACGAGCCGGGGGCCGTGCTCCTGGACGCCAGGATCCCCGAGCTCCACGCCTTGGGCCGCATCCCGGGAGCCCTGAGTCTCCCGGAGGACCGCCTGGAGGCCGGCGACCCCGTAGCGGCCAGGCTCATGGCCTCGATCCCCAAGGACGCCGCGGCGATTGCCTACTGCTCGGAGCCATTGTGCCCGCTTGCGGCCAGGCTGGCCGACCGGCTTGCGGCAGCCGGGCACGAGCGCGTGTACGTCTTCACTCCGGGCTTCGACGGATGGCTCTCCTCCGGAAGACCGGTGGAGGAGGCCCCGGATGGCGGCTGAAAGCCCTCCTTCCGCCCTGAAGGCCTTCCCAAAAAGCTTGGCGAAAAGCCTTTTCCGCCAATACCCCGGCAGGGGACGGGTTGCCTTCGCGGCCGATCTCGCCGCCGCGCTGGTCCTGGGCGGCGCTTTCCTGTGGGCCGCCGCCCAGAAGCTCCAGGATCCGGCGGGGACGCTCTTCGCGGTGAGTTCCTACCGCGTCCTCCCTGAAACGCTGACGCCCTGGGCCGCCCTCGCGCTCCCCTGGCTGGAGATCTGGGCTGCCTTCTTCGCCGTCGTGGGGCCCGGGAGTTTCCGGAGGGCGGGGGCGTTCATCCTCTCGGCCATGCTCCTGCTGTTTATGGCCTTCACAGCCTTCAACCTGGCCAGGGGCCTGGATTTCGAGTGCGGATGTTTCGGGGCTGGCGGCGGTAAGCCCGGGGCCTTGTTCTTCTTGAGGGACGCGGGGCTCCTGGCGCTGGGCCTCATGATACTTTTCCACGGGAAGATCTTCCGCAACGTCCGGGCCGGGGAAGAACTGGCAGGCGAGGATCGCGGCCCGAAAGATCAGGACGGCGAAGTCCGGCCTTAGAGGCCCCGGCCTCAAAGGCCCCTCCCGCACTAAGTCCGGCCTTAGAGGCTCCGCCCTCAAAGGCCCCTCCGCACCAAGTCCGGCCTTAGAGTAGCCGGCCTCAAAGGCCCCTCCCGCAGCCAAGGCTTTTCCAGGGGACCCTGACGCGGCTTCGAGGCGGTAAAGCTTCGTCTTGCCCGCTCATCCTTTCCTGGACCACACAGTTCCCGCCGATCTTCTTCCCGTCTTCCTCCATTCTTGGTTGACCACTTGACCTGGGCCCTGTCAGTACTGAGGTACACCCTTATTCTTCCTCCGGCCTGCCGCCAGAAAGGCCGGGGTACCCCCCCGAGAACAGATAAAAAAAAATTATGTTTCTACATAAACCTCAGCCGGGGCGGTCTGTCTTGGAACACGACACTGCCTTTTCACAGACCGCGCACTCTGTTCTTTCACTTGCTTTAGAGCCTGGATTGAAGGAAAATGAACTGTCTTAACCTATCTCATGGCTATCGGTTCCGAACCGTAAAAAGCGAGGCGCGTTTGAAGAACGAGGACGCTCAGGATAACAAGGAAATCGGTCTTGATATAGCAAAGTTTTCATCTCTCATAAACGAAAATTATGTTTACGTCGACAAAACCGATTTCGTCCATAAAATTTTGATAGGGCCCCGCAAAAATCTTTTCCTTTCCAGGCCCAGGCGGTTCGGAAAAACTCTTCTGATCGATACAATTGAGGAAGCGGCAATCGGAAGGAAAGAGCTCTTTTCCGGGCTTGCGATCGATGGTTTACGGGGAGACGGCGAGTGGCCCCGTTCACACGTGTTAAGGATCAGCATGAACTCGTTTGGTGATGATCCGGCCTTGTTGGATAAGAATCTCACCGGATTTCTCCATTCTTTTGCTGAAGAAAGAAGATTTTCCGTCAACGCTGAAAATGCCGCCTTCAGTCTCAGGGAAGTTATCAGGACCCTTCGCAGGAATTACACCGATATACCGTTAATTACGGAAAACACTGAAATATCAGACGGACTGGTTGCGAATAAAAAAGAAATCGTCGTTTTGATCGATGAGTACGATGCGCCTATAATCAACAATATCAATAATAAAACAAATTTAAAACTAGCCAAACTTACTCTTCACGGTTTTTATAATTCACTGAAATCCTGTGAAAATATGGTTGATCGAATTTTCGTTACAGGAATTACTAAATTTTCGCAATTGTCGCTATTTTCGGCTTTAAACAATCTTGAGGATATTTCATTTAATCAGGACTACGCTGCAGTATGCGGTTTCACTTTCGATGAAATATACAGATTCTACTCCAAAAATCCTGAAACTTGCCTTTCGATAATGCAGGACGACAACAGATTCGGCCCTGGATTTACCAGTGAAAAACTTATGGCCAGAATTCACGAATGGTACGACGGATACAGCTGGGACGGCGATATCCGCGTGATTAATCCGCTTTCTTTCCAAAAATTACTAGCCAAACAAGAATTCAGTAATTTCTGGACCCAAACTGGAGGAACAAATTTAATCGATCAATTTCATATCAATGAAAAAATTTTTGCTTCCCTATTTAAAGGAAAGACCAGATTCAGCGGAAGTATGCCAATCCAGGATGCCGGTAAAATTAATCCGGTCGCGCTGATGCTTCAGACAGGTTATCTGAGCGTGCGTTCGCAACGTATTTTTAGCAATTTAACTAAACTTTACCTGACAATCCCTAACAGGGAAGTAGGAACGACAGTGATGGAAGATTACGTCAATTCACGTGTTTTTCCGGCAATTTCGGGTATCGATGACGGTTTCACCCCGAAAAGGTGCAAGGAATTCTGCCAGGCTTTTTGCCAAAACGATAACGATAAAGCTGAAAAGCTGCTACAAGGGTTTTTGAGCTTGATTCCTGACAAACTCCATCTTGAGCATGAAGCTTTCTATCACGTGATTCTTCTGTCTATATTCAGGGCAACGGATTTCACGGCTGATTTCGATGCTGGAGCTGAAACCAAAAATTCCAACTGTATCATCGATCTGGTTGTCGTTTCACCGAATCACGGATTTTTCGTTGTTGAAATCAAATATTCCAAATCTTTATCTGAATCGGTTGACGGTCCGGGCGCTGCTCTGAAAGCGACCGTGCTTTCGACCAAAGACGACGAGAATTTAAATAAATGCGTCAAAGACGCCTTTACCCAAATTTTAAATAAAGGATATCTGACGCCTTATTTGACCGGAGAATTACCGGTTTACGCTACTGCCGTGGCCGTATGCGGCAGGAACCACGTCCGGATTCGGAGCTGTCCCGCAGAGGAACTCCTGGCAAAGACTTCCGAATTCCTGGATTCGTTAGAGTCCGGCCAGCCCATTGATGTTCCGGCGCAGACGAATCCGACAGATAGTCCGGACTAAGGCTCCCAGTCTACTATAGCCTCAATAAAATTATAGGTTCCCATGGGGAAAGAGGCGGGCTTTGAGTTCGTAATACCCTCCGCAATCCCCAATCAAACAGCGTTATAGAGATGAATCTTGAAATTGAGATGCTTCCTCCCGTCCGTCCCTTTGCCACCAGCGCATGCATTGTTGCGAAGATCCGGAAAACAACTGGACATTCACTACTTGAGAAAGCCAGGGAAAAAAGAAAAAGACTTATCCCCAAATTTACGTAGTGATAGGGCGATAGGACGATACGCTCAACGGCTCCCGGCAACGGCCTCCCCCCTGCCTCCTGCGGTTTCCCGCGGTTTCCCGCAGCCGCGTCCCGGAGATGCCTCCGGAACCAGCTTCGCGCAACCGGAAGGGCACGGGCCGTCGGCATGTGCTATGATGCCGAATTGCCAAGGGCCTGAAGGGCCTGGGAAAGGGCCAGGCTTGGCTCTATGTCAAAACAGTCCGGAACGCTTCGGCTGACCGGATAGAGGCTTGCAGCGCGCCAGCGATCGTAACCGTTGGGGTTCAGTCGCAAACCTATGGTGTAGTGTTATAAAAGACTATATTTCATGGAACTATCGAACCGCTTCCGGACGCCGTCCCTGCGGCTATTCGTCCCCCGAACCGCCGAACAGTTCTAAGAGGCCTACCCAATGACCCAAAACGAATCCCCAGTCCCAGTCTCTTCCCCGGTGCCCGGCTTCAGGGCGGCTTCGGTAGCTTCCGGGATGCGCTACAAGGGCCGTCCGGATCTGGGCCTGATAGTCGCCGACAAACCCTGCGGCTCGGCGGGGGTCTACACCCGCAACCTCTGCCCGGCGGCGCCGGTGAGATGGTCCAGAAGCGTCGAAGGGGGGAAGGCGATCCTCGTGAACGCCGGCCAGGCCAACGCGCAGACAGGGGCGGCTGGAATGAAGGACTGCGGCGACGGCGCCCACGCCTTGGCGAAGCTCCTGGACATCCGGGCCTGCCACGTTCTTCTGGCCTCCACCGGGGTAATCGGCCAGCCCTTGAACATGGAGGCCATGCTCGCGGCTCTGCCGGGGCTCTACGGCAACCTTTCCCCCGACGGGCTGGATGGCTTCTCGAAGGCCATATTGACCACCGACACCAGGCCCAAGGCCTTCCGGAAGCAGGTCGTAGACCCCTCCGGAACGGGCTATTCCGTGTGGGGCTGCGCCAAAGGCTCCGGCATGATATCCCCGGACATGGCCACCATGCTGGCCTTCATCATCACCGACAGGCCGGCCGCGGGCCGGCTCTTGAAAGAAATACTGGCGGGCGCCGCCGAGAAGAGCTTCAACCGGATCACCGTGGACGGGGACACCTCCACCAACGACTCCGTCATGGCGATATCCTCGTACGGCACGAACCTCGCCGCATTGGATTCCATGGAAAGCCCCGGCGCGGAGCAGTTCGCGGAGGCCGTCTCGGAGATCTGCTTCCTGCTCGCCAGAAGCGTCGTGGAGGACGGGGAGGGAGCCACCAAGACGGTCGCCGTCTCCGTAAAAGGCGCGGAAACCGAGGCCCAGGCCCTCGCCGCCGCCCGCTCGGTCGCGAACTCCCCGCTGGTAAAGACCGCCTTCTTCGGCGAGGACGCCAACTGGGGGAGAATCCTCTGCGCCCTCGGGAAGAGCGGGGCGGCGCTGGATCCTTACCAGGTCGATCTTTACCTGGACGACGTCCATTGGGTCGCCAACGGAATCGACAACGGCCGCGAAGTGGACGCCCAGAAGGTCATGAAGAGGAAAAGCTACACCCTCACGGCGGACTTAAACCTCGGGAACGGCAAGGCCGAGATCCTCACCTGCGACCTGTCCCACGAGTACGTGACGATAAACGGCTCCTACCGCTCCTGACGCTCGCTAGCGTTCTCGGCGCGCTCGGCGCTTCCGTCATTCCAACAGTCTCCGGAAGACAGTTGTTCGGACGGGCGCGTAGCGCCGGGGTACCCCGGGCGGCAGGCCGCCCTCGGGCGTTCGCCGGTTAAAACAGCCTCCCCGGCCCCTTTCTCCGGTCCAGGGACAGGTGCGCCCTTCTCTCCGACGGCGGTCGAGGCCACGCCATCCTTTCTGGACGCACTTCAGCCTTTCTGGACGCACTTCAGCCTTTCCGGGCTCGCTTCAGCCTTTCAAGGCTCGTTTCAGCCTTTCAAGGCTCGCGCCGATACGTAAGAGGGAAGTTAGGCACACCAGCCCAAACCCGCCCCACGTTTTAACCCCCGCTTCCCGGCTGCGACGGACCTCGCACTTACCGGACGCGGGGAACCTTCCGAAGGGCAGTCACTCCCGGAAGCGCTTACGGAGCGTTCAACCATCGCCCGTTGCCGAGAAGTTGCCGGGACATTCCGGACCCTTCCGGACCCTTCCGGCTTCTTCAGGCTCATACCGCATCCTTTCAGCTCCCCCTTCCAACCTCTACCAACCCTTTGAGGCGGAGGGCAAGGGCACGCCCCTCGCAAGGCGAGCTCAAGAACCTGGCGGAACTCGCTATGCCCAGACTTACGATCCTCGCGATGCTGGCGCTCGCGCTCGCCGCAGCGAGCCCGCTTCCCCCATCCGAAGATGGGGGCCCGGCCGCGGCGGTGCCCGCCGCCCGCCCTGACCCCAGGAACCGGGGGAACTGCTACCAGTACAAGAAGTGCCTGGGGGAGAGCATCGGGAACATGCCCGTGGAAAGCCCTGAGTACTGCAAGCCTATCGGCGGCAAGAGCTGGATGAACGGCCAGGGCAGGTGCTTCGACTTCCCCGACGGCCCTCAACCCCTGAACCCCCAGGACTTCGTCTGAGGGGCCGGGGCCCGCTTCAGTCGCCCGGCTGCCGTATTGGCCGCCGCCACGCAGGGCTGCCGTCCCGGCTCATTATCCAGGGTTCCCGGCACGGCCCCCCCTTCCCGGAAGCAGTTCCGGACCGCCCACGAGACGGGGCACGGGACGGAACGCTTCTGAACAGGGGCCCGCCCCTTCTCCGCGCCCTCCCCCGGACCTCTCCTCCCGCCCCCACGGCCACCCCTCTCTTCGGCACTCCCTTATCCCCGGCACTCCCTGCCCCCTGGAATCCCTCAGAAAACTGAGAGGCGGCACGCCTCCCTGTCCCGGGACGCGTACCGCCTCTCGTATTTCCGTTTCGCCCCCCCGCCTCCAACGCCTTCCGGAAAGCGGGCCGCCCG
>JAIRZX010000611.1 GCA_031267005.1 Deltaproteobacteria bacterium | reverse complement strand
CTGACCGGACCGGATTTGACCGGACGGGACCAACGCGGGAGCGAAGCCCGAACGACAGCCGGGCCGGCCCGCGCCTGCCTCTGGCGCACCGAGGCCCCCCAGTTGCCTGGACGGCGCCCGGTCGGGGGAGTCGCCTAAGCCCCAGACCGGGCCCTCCCCCTCCCGGAGAAGCCCCGCGCGAGCTTCCCGGTCAGGATCTGGGGCGGCTCCCAGCCCGATAAGCACCCGGCGCCCGCTCCCGGAGGCGGTCGGGCCTCGACGGCTTGCCGGAACCGGCGGATCCCGGCGCAGGGCCGGGGCGGCGCCGCGACAGGAGCTGGGCGGCGCGGCGGGACGCTCAGGCCGTCGCCGGGGGATGCCCGAAACGCAGCCGCTCCCAGGCAGGCTTTGGCTCGGAAGCGCGGGTTTCCGGTCGATACTTGCCCCCGCCAGCATCCAGGCGGCCACGGGCGCCCGATTTTCCCAAGCGCGGGCCCGCGCGTTGGGGCATAATAGGCCCTGCTCGCCGCCTCACCCGGCCCCCCCTCCGACGCGGCCGGGCCTCGCCCGGAGGGCGGCGGCCTTCCCTTCGTTCCCAGGAAACCGCGCCCCGGAAAGCCCCCATGACCCATTCCCGGTCAGATGCCGCCCTCCCGGCCATTGACGCGCCCGCCAAGCCCCCCTTGTGGACCGGGACGTTTTTCACCTTCCTTTCGGTGAACCTTTGCGTCTTCATGGGGTTCAACATGCTCCTCCCGACCCTTCCCCTGTTCCTGGAGGGGGCGGGGCTCACGGAGCAGGAGATAGGCGTGGTCTTCGGGTCATTCACGGTCTCGGCCGTAACGGCCCGGCTCTCTGCGGCGAGGCTGTCCGGGATCTTCGGGGCGGCCGCCGCCGCGAGGATAGGCCTCTTCGTGCTGTCGGCGGGGACGCTGGCCTTCGTCCTCCGCGACTCGGTCCCCTTCTACATGGCGGCGAGGCTGCTCCAGGGACTGGGTGCCGGGCTCACCTCCACGCTCATGGTCTCCTTGGCCTCCCAGACCATACCGCCCTCCCGCATAGGCGAGGGCCTGGGCTACCTGGGCCTGGGCCCCACCGTGGCGATGGCGACGGGCCCATTCACCGGGCTCTACCTGGCGGAGACCTTCGGGTTCGGGGTCATGTTCATGGCGGCGGCCGCCTGCTCCCTCGTCGCCGGCTTCGTGAGCCTGATGCTCCCGAAGATCGCCGTTCCCGGACCGAAAGGGGCCGGAGGCGGGCGCACCTCCGGAAAGGGCGATTCCCAACCGGCTTCTCGCGGGGAAACTCCGCCGATGCAGGAGGCCGCGCGGGCCGTCCTGGCCGCCCGGACTGCCATGGCAGGCGGAAACGGCGGGGGAGCCGCCGCCGGAGCCGTTGCGGGAGCGGGAGCCGCCGCCGGAGTCGTTGCGGGAGCGGGAGCCGCCGCCGGAGTCGGAGCCCTTGCGGGAGCCGACGCCGGAGCGGGAGCCGTTCCGGGAGCGGGCTCGCTCTCCCCCCTCCCTCCCGCCCCCGCAGGTCACGGGCCTTGCGTGCCCTCCCGCATAGAGTGGGCAGCCGTGGCTCCGTCGTTTCTGATGTTCGTTTACGCGGTCGCCGTGTCCGCCGTAACCACCTACCTCGCGGTTTACGCCGCGGAACGCGGCCTTCCCTCCGCGGCCGAGTTTTTCGTGGTGTCGACCGGGGGCACCCTGGTTTCCAGGCTCTGGGCCGGCAGGCTCTACGACCGAAAGGGCCATTTTTTCGTGGTGCCCCCAGCGCTGGCGCTCGTGGCCTTCGCAGTTGCCTCCCTCGTCTCCGTCCCCGGAAGGGCCCTCATGGACGTTTCGGCGGTGCTTTACGGGATAGGCGCTGGGGCGCTGTTCCCGTCGCTGCAGACCCTGGCGCTCACCTCCGTCCCCAGGGAGCGCAGGACCTCGGCCAGCGCCTGCTTTTTCGTGGCCTTCGACGTAGGCATGGGCGCGGGTTCGGTGGCCATGGGGGGGCTGGCTGGCATGTTCGCGAGCTACAGGGCGGCCTTCGTCGCCGCGATCGCCTTTTTGGCCTACTTCATAGTCTGCTATTTCATGCTTTTCCGTCCCGACGGCGGCTTAAGGGGAGCCCTTCCCGGAGGCGCGGTCCCGGCCGGCGGGCGGACGGAGCCCGGAACGGGCGGGTAACCCCGCCATGGCGGGCCCGGGGCCGCGCGCTCCGGGCGGAGCGGCTGCCGGGACGGGGAACGCCGGGAAGCCTGGGGACCGTTTTCCGCAGGCGGGGCGGCGCCGACCGGCGGAGAGCCGAGTTTCCAGTTCGCGGCTCGGTTTCCGCTGCCCGGAGGCTGTTTCCGAAGCCGCGGCGTGCGGGTGGGTCCAAGCGGCAGGCTTGCCGGCGGCATGGTCGTACGCGGCCAAGCCCTGCGGGAAACTCGGGCAGTCCGTCCTCCGGAGCCAGGCTTGCTTTGCCGAGGCAGCTCTGCCGGTTTTTCCGGGAACGGCATCCGCCCGCGGGCCGACGGGGGGGCGTCCGCCCCGTCTTTCCGGGCCGCCCGGCGAAACTGGATAAACCCGGAGACGTGCGCGGCGGCGGCGCGGCGGGG
>JAIRZX010000640.1 GCA_031267005.1 Deltaproteobacteria bacterium | reverse complement strand
TTCGGAAAAAGGATAAAAAAAAGATGCTTGATTCGTTTTCCGCGTCGGCAAAAGAGGTTCCCATGCCTCCAGGACCTTGGAAAGCGCCAGAGAGCGTGTGCAAATACTGCGCAATTACTAGGCCGAATAACAGGCCGAAGCACCCGTATTAGGCCGAAGCAAACGTTTCGGCGTGCGGTCCGCGTTTCGGGTGCTGCTGGCCGGGAGGAAAAAGTTGCTAAATATGGAGGAAAGATGCAAAAGTGAAAGGAAATGGCCGGGTTGAGGGAAAAAAGTTAAGAAAACTTAAAAAATTGGGATATTCCGGCAATACGAGATTAAGAGAGGTCCGCGTTCCGAAAACTGGCGGATAGGCGAGTAGCCTTTACGGCGCGGGAGGATCCGGGAGGATCCGGGAGGATCCGCTGGAAAGGGCCGGGAACAGGACTTCCCGCGGAGCCCGGGCGAGGGCCGGGAAGCCGGAAAGTCTTCGCTGGGGCCGGGAAAAGGTCGCGGGGGGTGCGGCGAAGGGGGATGGAAATGTCTGGGGAAGCACTAAATACGGAGAGGCGGGTGGAGCAAGGGCGTACCGGCAGTGGCCTCCGGCCAGAAGAGCGAGGGAATGGCGAGGGGGGAAAGGGATGGGAATTTTATAGGGAGGGGCGGAGACGGCTAGAAACGGGATGAAAGAGTCGTAAGGTTAAGGGACGACGCCGAATCGGGATCCCCCTTCCGGCATGCCCCGCCCCGGATTGTGGCTTCCTGGCTGGCCCGGCTCAGGGCGAGGCTTCCGGGCTGGCTCCGCTCCTGGCTGGCCCGGCTCAGGGCGGGGCTTCCAGGCTGGCTCCGCTCCGGGCTGGGCCTCCGGGCGGACTCCGCTCCGGGCGCGCTCCGCTCCGGATTTGGCCTCCGGTCGGGCTTCGCTCCGGCCTGGTCTTTGTCCCAGCCGGGCCCGGAACCGGGCATTGCGGGGCTAGCCCGCGAAGCCCTTAGGGGAGTAAGGGTTGTCGAACCTCAGAAGGGCGTTTTTGACGAACCTCTTGAGGATCAGGACCGGGACCGGGGTCCTGCGTATCGGGAGCCCCAGGGAGACGGCGCTGGGCTTCCCCTTGCGGGTCCGGCGGGGCTTGGGCACGGGCTTGCCGTCCTTTATTGAGAAGCGGGCGTGGGCGAAGGCGCTCATAGTCCAGCGGTCGAACTCCGGGTGGAACTGGAGGGATATGACCTTCTCCCCGTAGCTCATGATCTGGCAGGCGTCCATCCCCGAGCGGGCCAGGGCCTCGGCCCCGGGCGGGAGGGCCAGGACCGACTGGCTGTGGGAGAGGTTCGCCGGGAAGCTTCGGGGGAGCCCGCGCAGGAACGGGTGGGAGTCGGAAGCGTCGAGTAGCGTCACCTCGTGGGTGCCTATCTCCAGGCCGGAGGGGTTCCAGTCCACCCGGCCGCCCAGCGCCCTGGCCACCAGGTGGTGGCCGTAGCAGACGCCCAAGACGGGCACGCCCCGCCCGACCGCCTTGGAGATGAAGTCGGTGAGCTTTAAGCTCCACACCGGCCTCGAGGTGACCATGGAGAGCGAGCCGGTCACTATGTAGCCGCAGTGCTCCCACGGGTCCTTGGGGAACGCGGCGGCCCTGGTCGCGTCCATGACCGAGTAGGTGCCGGGCGCCAGGACCGCCCGCTTGACGAACATGTCCGCGAAGGAGTCCGCCAGCCCTAAGCGGGCCGGGACGTTTCCGGCCTGGAGGATGAGGAGGGGGGCGCTCATTCTTCGGGCCCGCCGGCGTCCGCCGGCGGCACGTGGCCCGCGCTGTTCCCCTCCGGGGCCTCTCCGGGGCCGGCCGCCGGGCCCGCGGGGGGGCCGGGGGGCGCGAGGAGGCTTTCCCCGTCCGCGACGGAAAGGATTCGGACGGCCAGGCCCCTGGCGCAGAGGAAATCCTTGAGGGACGGGATGGGATGGGTTCCGTAATGCACGATGCTGGCCACCAGCGCAGCGGAGGCGCAACCGGCGGTAAGCGCGTCGTAGAGGTGCTCGGGACGCCCGGCGCCTCCCGAGGCGATTACCGGGATCTCCACCGCGTCGGAGACGAGCCTGGTCAGGTTGAGCTCGTAGCCGTCCAGGGTGCCGTCCGCGTCGATGGAATTCAGGCAGATCTCGCCCGCGCCCAGGGACTCCGCCTTCAGCGCCCAGGCGAGGGCGTCCAGGCCGGTCGGGGTCCGGCCCCCGTCTATCACCACCTCGTAGCCCGAGGGGCAGTGGACGGAGAGGGGGACCTTCTTCGCGTCGAGGCCGAGGACCACGGCCTGGGAGCCGAAGGCCTCGGCGCCGTCCGAGATAAGCCCCGGATAGCGCACGGCGGCGGAATTGACGGAGATCTTCTCGGCCCCGGCCAGGAGCACGTCCCTCATCCGGGCCACCGTGGATATTCCCCCGCCCACGCTGAAGGGTATGAAGATGGCCTCGGCCACCCTTTCCACCACCTGGAGCATGATGCCCCTGGATTCGGCGGAGGCGGTGATGTCGTAGAAGACTATCTCGTCCGCGCCGTCCAGGTAGTAGCTCCGGGCCGCGTCCACGGGGTCGCCTATGTCCACGTTCCCCTGGAACTTCACGCCCTTGGTGAGCTGGCCGTTCCGGACGTCCAGGCAGACTATGATTCTCTTGCTGAGCATGGGGTGGTTTCCGGCGGCCTGGGCGGGCCTGTCAGTACGGCGAGGCCGAGCGGATCGAAAACTCGTAGAAGTTCCTCAGCAGCCTGAGCCCCGGGGGCCCGCTCTTCTCCGGGTGGAACTGGAGCGCCCAGGTGCCCTCCCTCCCGAAGGCGGAGGCGAACTCCTTTCCGTGGAAGGTGGTGCCTATAACGAGCTCCGGGGGCGGGACCGGGTAGTAGGAATGCACGAAGTAGAACTGCGAGCCCGGCTCGACGCCTTCGAACAGCGAGCTCCTGGACTTCGTCTCCACGGTGTTCCAGCCCATGTGGGGGACCCTTATGGGCCTTCCGCACTCGTCCGCGAGGCGGCGGTCGAAGCGCAGGTTGTCGCCCGGGAAGACCCCCAGGGTATCCTGGTCGTTCTCTTCGGAGTGGGCGAGCATTATCTGGCAGCCCAGGCAGATCCCCAGAAACGGCCTCCCCTGGCCCACCAGCACGCGGATGATGTTGTCGATGCCCGTGTCCTTCAAGACGGCCATGGCGTGGCCCGCCGCCCCCACCCCGGGGAAGACGATGCCCGCTGCCTTGTCCAGGGTCAGGAGATCCGAAGTGACCACGGAGTTTACGCCCAGGCGCTTAAGCGCCCTGTGGACGCTCGTCTGGTTGCCGGCGCGGTAGTCTATTATGGCCAGGTAGTCCGGGTTCGGAGGCATGCTCGTGTGCCGTGCCGCCAGTGGCGGGGCTGGCGCGGCCTGGAAGCACCTGGCCCCCTTCGCGGGGGAGCGCTCCAGGCGGCGCCGGGGGATAGTTATCGGTCGGAGGGGGATCGGCGCCTCTGGAGCGCGGAAATCCCGCAGGGGAGCGCTCCCGGGCGGGCGAATGCCCGGCCGCCGGGTTCCGGGGCTTTGCGTCCCGGAGCGCGGGGGCGCTTGCCCGCACCGGCGGAATGGGCGGACGCCGCGGAAAACCAGGCGCATGCCCTCCAGCGCGGGGCGGAACGGGCGCGGAAGGCGGCATGTCGGGCCCGGCGGCGGGCGGGCTGGAGGCAGGAAGCGGGGAGGGGAGGACACAAACAGTGTTAACCTATATCACGAAAGCCCAAGGGATTCAACCCTGTTTGAGAAAGGCGCCCTCTTTCCCCGTGCGCGGCGCGGTGGATCGCGGTTATTGGGGCGTCGGCCCGGCATGAGGATCAACCCGCAACTATCGCGCTGAACGCGGCCGGAACGGCCTTTCCGCGTTCCGGAATTGTTTTCCTCCCGTATTTATGTCCGAAAATATCATTGCAATAAGGCTTGCAGCGCACATAACGCGTCAAGCAGAAACAAGAAATTTCTTGACGCCTCCTCCGCCATTCGGCTGAAGGAATGCCTTGAAACCGCTGCTTTCGGAATGCCTTTAAGCCGAGCCGAATGATTTTCTGCCAGTAGCGGCAAAAGGCGAACGGGCCGGAACCATGAAGTCGGTCGTGCGGCTGTCCGGCCGGTAGCCTTTGAAGCGTCCCGGAAATTGCGGTTTGGCCCGTATTTCCGGACCCAACCAAAAGTTCCGCAGTATTTTAACTTCGCTTGAAAGTAACTGAAGGCGGCTGTCGCAGCGCTATTTTTGATTCCACTGCGAAAACTCACCCTCTCATCCGCATTCATAGGGACTCAAGAGAGTGTCGGCAAACCAACCGCAAACGGCCCTCGCTGTACTAAATTTAAAATGTCGGATTGTCGTAACTTTTCAGTTGCCCATCGGGGACGACCGCTTCTT
>JAIRZX010000593.1 GCA_031267005.1 Deltaproteobacteria bacterium | reverse complement strand
GGAGGTTCGATGCGCCCCGCGTCCCCCATGGCGTCCCGGGCGAACTCCGTATACGAGGCGGCCAGGCGCCCCGACTTCCAGGCCCCCGCCGGCTGGGGGCCGCTGGTGCTGTCGGTCTTCGAACGGCCCCAGAGGCTTCTCACCTACATCCAGCCCACGAGCCCAGGGGCCAGGTGCCGCCCCATCCACGTGGGCCGCGTGGCGGACGGATCGCTCACCACCGACGACTTCGTCCTTGACCGCGTGGCCGGGGCCCGGTTCATCGGATCCCTGGACGGCTGGATTCCCGGCCACGAAAAGATAATCTACGCCTCGTATTCAGGGGCGTCCCTCACGGCGTTCGCCAGGAGGGCCGTGGAGGACTTCGGGCGCGGCACGGTGCCAGGCATCGTGGAGGACGGCTTCTACCTGCGCGAGCTCGAGGCGAGCCTGGCGAAGTCCGGGGCCCGGGAGCTGAGCGCGGGCTTCTACATCGAGGCGGCCAAGAGGGGAGTGTTCTTCCACTTCTCGGGCCTTTCCAGGGAGACGCGGAGGCTCATGGCCTACGGCTACAGGAGGTTCTCGCCGCTCCCCTGCGAGCCGTTCATCCTGTGCGCCACGGAGACCATCTCCTACGGGGTGAACCTGCCGGCCGACGCGCTTTTCCTGGAGAACATCTCCTGGCCGAGGAGCCGTTACAGGCACTGCTATTCCATAGAGGCGCTCACCGCGAACGAGTTCAGGAACCTCGTGGGCAGGGTGGGCCGCTACGGGCACATAAAGCCGGGGGTCATCCCCACGGTGGTCGTGAACTGGCCCTTGGGCAGATCGGTAAGCTCCCGGGCCGTCTTCGAGGAGAGGAGGAAGGCGTTGGCGGAGATAGCCTCCTCCACCCCCGCCTCGGAGATAGACTGCCGGGATCTGCAGGGACACCTCTTGAAGCCCACGGCCTTAAAGCTCTCAGATTACCCGGGGCCCGTGGGCAGGTTCTACCTCCTGGCGCTCCTGCACGCCTCCAAAGCGGCTGGCGGGGGGCCCGTCACCGCGGGGCAGGCCACGGAGTTCCTCTCGGAAACCTATACCGTCAGGTCGCTTTTCCGGGGAGGGGACGGGGGGCGGCCGGGCGGCAGGGGGGGGCTCCTCTCCGGGCTTTCCGGCTTCCTGGACCACCTGTCCAGGGAGTTCGGGAACCTGGTGGTGGATGGGACGCGCTCGAAGTCAGGCAGGCGCTACCTGCCGGGGAGCCTCTGCTCGAACCTGGCCAGGAACGACACCTCGCCTTATACCTTGAAGGAGCTCGACCGCCTGCTCTCCGGGATGCGCGGCGGGGCGGAGGGGGCCGCGCCGGGGACTTTCGGCTTAAGGACCCTTTTGGCGGCGCCGCTACTTACCGAGATGCGCTACGTGTTCACCCGCGTCTTCGCGGATCCGCGCATGCTCACCCAGGGGGCGTTGAAGCGGGCACGCACGGATCCGGGCGACGCCGACAGGTGGTTTAGGAGGGCCTCGGCCCCCGTGGAGTGGCTCCTGGCCGCCGCTGGGCTGAGCCCGGAGGAGGCGAGGTCGCTTTGCGGGAGCGTGCGTTCCGCCGGGAGGGCTACCGTGGAGCGCCACCTCCGCGAGAACTTCCGCCGCGCCTCCCGCAACAGGGAGGCGACGGCCTTCCTGAGGGACGCCTTCCTCGAGAAGGTGCTTTCAACCATAAGGACCCTTCTCATGTGGATAGGAGGCAGCCCCGTCAAGAGCATCCTGTCGGTGGGCGGATCTGGGCTGTTGGCGGCCTCCCCGGACTCGGCGGGCGAGGACGGCGACGGCGCGGGGGGCTCCGGCGGGGAAGCGGGGAAAGGCCGGGAGAACCGGGAGGATCTGGAGGTTCGGGAGGGGCTGGAGGGGCAGGCGCTTCAGGAGGCTAAGGGGCTGGAGGATCGGGAGGGACCGGGGGATCGCGGCGGGACTGAGGAGCGGGAGGCGGCGGTTGGCAGGGGCTCCTCGGAGGGAAGTCCCGGTCCAGGGCGCGAGGGCGGCGGCGCGGACGGGGAGGGCGCGGACGGGGAGGGCGCGGCGCTTCCGGGGCCCGGAGCCGACGCGCGGGCCGGCAGGGGGCAAGGGAACGGGCCTGAAAACCCGAAAGCCTGCGGCTTCGGGGACTGCGGGCAAAACGAACCCGGCAACGGCGCGCACGGCGTAACTGACGCGGGCGCCCCGGAGGATTCGGGGGAACGGGAAGAATCGGAGGACCCGGGCGGGCCGGGCGGCTGGGAAGGCCGGGAGGGCTCCGGCCCGTGGCTGGCGGCCCCAAGAAGGCGCCTCAAAGGCGGTGTGGACACGCACTCCTTCAACCAGCGCTACTGCGACAAGACCGCCTTGGTCATGGACAGCTATCTGGCCTACTGCCAGGCCGCAGCCGTGATAAGCCCGGAGGAGGCGTTAAGCCTCCAGACCATGGGCGAGAGGGTGCGGTGGGGGCTCAGGGAGGAGGATCTTGAACCCTTCAACAGGGACCGCAAAGAGCGCGGCATGGGGAGGGAAGAGTGGCTCGCCAGGGCTGGCGGTCCAGTGGCGGTGGATGGAGGCTGAGGCTGAGGCTGAGGCTGAGGCTGAGGAAGATGTTGAGTTAGAGTGGCCTTGCGGCCTGAGGCATGGGCATGGCAGCATCCTGAATCCGGAACGGGGAACCTGCGGCCTTTGACAAGCGGGCGAGCGGTAGGCTAACATCGGCGGGACGCCTGAAACTCGTTCTTGCCGTAAACAAAATGGAGGAGTCACCCCATGCTCCGTGCGTCCCTGGCGGCGGCACTGGCCGCGGCATTTATCGTTTTCGCCTTCCCGAACTCCCTTTCGGCGCAGCCGTCCTTCGACTGCCGCAAGGCGTCGAGTTCGGTGGAGATCACCATATGCAACAGCCGCACCCTCGCCAACCTGGACAGCCAGATGGCCGCGCTTTACGAGGCTGCCAGAAACGCCTCTTACATAGACAGCAAGGAGCTACTGGCGTCGCAGCGGAGGTGGTGGAGGCAACGGGATTCCCAGTGCGGCAGGAGTCGCCGCGCGGTAGAGTGCTTGGAGGACATGTACAACGATAGAATCGGCGAGTTGAACTCCATGCTCTATTAGCCGGTCCGCGCATCGCGTCCGACGGCCTCCCCCTTTAGCCGGCGCGGGATAGCTCCCCCCCCGCGGCGTCGGGTACGGCCGCCGGGGACGGCGGAAACGGCTCGCAGCTGCCCGGAACGGCGGAGCGGCCCGGCGGGAACCGTTTCCCCTCAAACCGTTCCCGGAAACAGGAAGGGCCCGAGGACGGAGAGCGGGATTTCCCTTCCGCGCGGACGCGGCTTTTTTTTCGGCCTGGGGGATTTAGGCGTAAACGGAAAAGGGCCCCGGAGTCGCCTCC
>JAIRZX010000586.1 GCA_031267005.1 Deltaproteobacteria bacterium | reverse complement strand
GAGCGGTCGGGGGTCCCAGCTGGCCGGGGATCGGGCGGTTGCGGCCGGACGAAGGTGCGGCGGATCTGGACGCGGTTCTTGGAGCGGCAGATTGCCAGTTCAAAGGGAAACGAGGAATTTCGCGCCGCTCGCTGAGAGATGCGTTTGCGGGATCCGGGATCCGGGATCCTTGATCGCGGGTTCGCGGGATCCAGCGAATCGGGTTTGGCCATGAAAATTTGAACGGCCATTCACAGTCGGCGGCGACCGGTTCCCCAATTCCGAAACAGGCGGCTCGGGTTTGGCCGGAGCCAGAGTCCTGCATCGGGGGAAGCCGCCCGCGCTCTTGCCCGGCTTGCGTCGCGAGGGCGGAGCGCGGGGGGCCCGCCCCGTCAGCCTGAAGGGGAGGGCGAAGGCGTGCGCGGGCTCTCCCGTGAAACGCATGGGATGGCGCGGAGAGGCACGCGGCCGTCCCCCGGAGCCCCTTGGAGCTGCCGGAGGGTCTTCCCTCGTCGAACGCGCCTCGGGAGTCCTGTCACTTGGGCGGCTCCCCCGCGAGTCCGGGGCCTGTATCGGCGAAGAGTGTACCTGTCCCGCTTCCTGGCGCCACGGGGAAACGCCTAGCCACGCGGCGGTAAATGCCGGTCCCCGCGCGGCTCCTGTTGTCGGCCTTGGAGGTGCCGGGGTCTATTCTGGACGCGGCCGCCGCAGGCACGTAATTGGCCTGCCGCCAAGCCTCCGGGAATCGGCGGCATAAGGTTCGCCGCTTCAGGTCCGTCCGAAACCGCTGGCTTCGGAAGCGCGTTAGCCGGGAAGTCTTGATCCCGTTTTGGAGGCCGAAACCCCGAAAACTTCTAACAACTCGAAGGATTGACGAAAAGCCAGGAATGCCGTAAAAATTATGACCGGCAATGCCGACGCCTCAACTATCTTGAAGTCCCAAAGCCGGAAAGCGGAAAAAATGGCCGGGGATTTAACCTATTGCCGTTGCTGTTAAATATTAGTATAATATCAAAGAAATGACTATACCGTATATGAATTGAATGCCAGTAATTTTCTAATATTTAGATTCAATGGCAATATTCTCCCCATTAGGGATGGCGTTCTTTGAAAACATCAGGGAAAAACAGGCAGTCTACGTCGACAGGACGAAGTATATCACGGACCTTGATAATGCGGGCAAGTTCGATTTTTTCGCGCTTCCCCGCCGTTTAGGCAAGTCCCTTGCCGTGAATATGCTCGATGCCTTCTATTCGGGGCGCAAAGATCTTTTCCAGGGCCTCGCGGCCGAAAAGACATGAACTCCCCAAACTCCGCGGCCTGCCCCGTCGTCAGGCTGGACATGTCCGCCGTGACCGAAAGCGGCAGCAAGGAAATTTAACAAGCCGGAATTCTGGTCCGTCCCGACATTGTAGCCGAGCGGCATCAAGCATCGTAGCGCGGCGAAGATTGCGCTGATGCCTTTTCTTGTCAAATCCGGGACGTCCATAAGGCGAGCGGCCAAAAGGCAGTCATTCTTTTGGATGAGTACGGCGGCGCCGTCACAGACCTTATCGGAAGGGACAAGTTAACTTTTGATCAGAAATTGCTTTCCGATACGCGGAACATAATGCAAAATTTTTTCACGCGGATAAAAGCAGAGGAAAATCACATCAAGTTAGCATTCATCGCCGGAGCCAATAAGTTTTCCACGGCTGGCGTGTTTACGGCTTCAACAATTTCAGAGATATTTCCCTTTCTCCGGAATCCGGCGTTTTCATGGGCGTAACGTATGAAGAGCTGAATACGAAATTAGCTCCCTTCATTTCCCGTGCCGCTCTCTAGTTCGGGATGCGCGATGAAGATCTTGTTAACAAACTCAAGGAATATTGTTACGAGTTTTCCTTCGATGGAATAAACGGGGTTTACAATCCTTTCACGTTGCTGTATTTCTTCACGGCAAGAAAATTTAGAAAATTTTTAGATGGAATCAGAAGCTGATTCCAATAATTGTTCAAGATTTCAAAAAAACTATACATTTCTATCATCTATGATATTAAAAATTTATTATCTGGATATATCAAATTTTGAAATCTTGAAAAATTATTGGAATGACACCTTCGCCAGGCAATTCCTGATGGGTAACGCGCTTACGGCTGACCAGTTCCCGTGCCGGGAAATGAGCTGCAGCCAAGCGAGACAGCCCGGGGAAATTGACGCC
The DNA here is from genome assembly GCA_031267005.1 of Deltaproteobacteria bacterium. Taxonomy (GTDB): domain Bacteria; phylum Desulfobacterota; class Desulfarculia; order Adiutricales; family Adiutricaceae; genus JAIRZX01. The sequence goes on along the minus strand of JAIRZX010000586.1, from coordinate 3,673 downwards.
GCTTCGCCCGCTGGGTTCCTCTGCCAATCCGGCTGCCTGCCCCTCGGGTCCGAAAAGGGCGGAGTGTATCTCCTGGATTATCCCAACAGCGAGGTACGGAAGGCGGTTTCCCAGCTGTTTATGGAAAACATCACCTCCGACTGGGGGGGGGCATCAATAAATCCGGAAGGGAACGGGGCGCCCGGCTGGCATCCGGCGATATCGTCGGCATGGCAAGATCCTTAATTCAGTTTCTTGCGGGCATTCATTACTCTGACAGCTTGGACGCTGGCAAAGTTCCGCTGGTCAGCCCACTCGTGAAAATCATCAGCAAGATATTCGGCGGGGACAGCCTTGAATCGCCGGACGAGAGCAAGGAGGCGAAGCTGGCAGATAAGCTCCTAAAGGAAAAGGGCGAGAGCTACTGCCGTTCTTTGTTGAAAACCTGCCTGAGGATGGTCTGGGCTAAAGTCACCCCCGAGAAGCCGGAAGTCACCCCCGAGAAGCCGGTGAACAGCGGCCCTCCTGGTCTGGAGGTTGTCTGCGTATCCCTGACGTACGTTGTTATGGAACTGAAAATTTCGGAAAACGCCAAGGGGGCGGCAAGGGCGGCAAGGGACGTAATGGACCAGATCCGCCGGAGGGGTTACGCTGGCGCCTCGGAAACGCCCGTCCTGGTGTCGCTTGCCGTCGGCAAGGCGGAAAGGAACATCGTGGGCTGCCTCTTCATGGGGAACGGGGGAGAGACGGCCTTAATGTTAAGGGACGGGACATGCGTAACCCCCCCCTCCCCCGGAGGGGCTTGGGGTAGACAAGCGCTATTCCTGAGGTACGCGCCGTTTCCGCTGGCGTCCTTTGGGCCTCCAGGCCCCGTTTCCCCCGGGCGGCCCGGCGCCCTTCGCGGCGACTGAGGGAAAAGCGAAGCTCCGGGTTTGCCGCCTGGAGATTGGCGCGGCGGGCTGGGGCCGGGCCAGCCGCCCCCGAACAGCGAAACTGCCGCGAGTCCGGCAGACGTTCGCGGTAGGCTTGACGGAAAATCTGCCCGGTTTCCGCCGTAAACGGTTCGAGGGGCTCCTTGGCGGACGCCGAACGCCGCGCGGGGGACGGGAGCGCGGGGGCGCGGTTCGCGGGGAAAGGGCGGCGGAGCCGTTTGCGGGGAACGGGCGGCGGCGGAGTCGCGTTAAAGACCGGGACGCCTTTCTGGGAGGGGGCCGGCGCGCAGGGGGCCTCGCCCCCTCCGCGGATGCGGGCGCCGCCGTGTTACCGCCGTTGCGGCAAGGGGGGGCGTACCAAAGTGGCAGGACGGCTCCGGCTCGAACTTGACCCCCCCCTCCCGCCTGCCGGGGATGGGGGCGGCCGAGGGATAGCCCTGCTGGCTTTAGGAGACGGACGCCGGTTGCCCGGGGAGTGGGGGCGGGCTTCTGGGGTTGTCCTTCGGCGAATGCCTTTGGCTGCGAACTGTTGTTCCCGGCGGCGGGGTCAGTCCCGGAGGAACTTGAGGCGGTCCCGGCGGCGCGGGGAGGGTTTCGGGGAGCGGCGCCCCGCGGCAAGCCATGCCCGGACGCGGCTCTTCGCCTGTCAGGCCCCGTCGGCCGGGAGCTTTTCCGAGGACAGTTAGAGCCATCGCCAGAACGGGAGTTCGCGGCAACTTATTGAAGTGCTTTGCGGTCGCTTCCGGGCGCTTCCTCCAGGCCCCGGCGCTAACCGGCCCTTCAATCCAAAAAGCTTTTGCCTTATCGCCGGTTTTCCGGGAACGCGAGTCTGCGGGCCGCTTTCCAGCAAGGGGAGGAGGGCGCGACCGCCGCCGAGGACGTTCGCGGCCCTGTCCGAAACCTCCGGCGGAGGGCGGGGGGCGTTGGCCAGTTCCAGGCAAGAAACAAGGTAGGCATAGCGAGTTGGGCAGACGCTCCGGACGCCGGGAGCCCAGTTCCAGGCATGAAGGAGGGGCCGTCCCCGGTCGCGGGGCAACAGAATGTTCGCCGGGAATAAAGCTCCCGTTTGCCGCGAAAGGGCCGGCTTCCCTCCCTCCCCGCAGGCAGGCGCGGCCTGCCGGGGAAGGTGCGGCCTGGCCGGGGAGGGGAGGGGAGAGGGCCGGATCGGCGTTAAGGCCAGCGCCGCTACCGGGCTTAGATGGCGCGGACGAGGCTTTTCGGGTTGCGGGTCTGGATGTAGACCGTGCCAGGCCCGGCGAAGGAACAGACCAGCCCCTCTCCGGAGGTTAAGGAGCTGACGATGCTTTTGGAGGATTTGCGGATCTCGTACCCGAGTTCGTCGTTCCAGGCGACCAGGTGGCCGTTGTCGATGTTGAACCGCTTGCCAGCCGGGATCTGGAGGGGGTGGATGGCGCCGTAGGAACTCAGGAACAGGAGGCCCTGCCCCGTGGCGCGGAGGATGAAGAAGCCCTCCTTGGAGAAGAGGCCCTTGGCGAAGCCCTGGGAGATGGTCTCGACGGTCACGCCGGAGGTGCCTGCCAGGAACCCGTCCTTCTGGATCCTGAGCCTTATATTGCCGTCCAGCTGGACGGGGAAGATGCCGCCGGGGTAGGACGGGGAGAAGAGGGCCTCGCCGGGGCCGTTGGGGGCGGAAACCAGCTGGAAGAAGGCCTTCTCGTTGGACAGGAATTTCCTGGCCAAGCCCTGCATCAGGCCTCCCTCCATCTTGGCCGAGAGTTCGAGGTTGGCGTCCATGGCTACCATGGCGCCGCTTTCGGCCTTGAAGGTCTCGCCGTGGTCCAGGCGGTAAAGGAGCATCGGGAAGGCTTCTCCGTAGAGGATCTCGTACTTGGGGGGCATCGGGCTATGTCTCCTCGGACGGTTTAGTCCGTTCCGGTCCGTAGCTCGCGGGCCGCGGGGCCGGGGCTCTGTGGCGTTGGAGGGACTGGGGGCTCTGGCGTCGGGGTACTGTCAGTGACGAGGCCTCGGGCCGGTTGGCCGCATGGGCAGGGCGGGGGGGGGGCGGCGGCCCGGGTTCTGCCGGGCGCCGCCGGCGGCCGGCCCGAAGGGGGGAAAGGGGCCTAAATCGACGTGCCGACATGCAAATGTTGCACAATTAGCCTTCGCAGTCAACCAAAAGGCTAGATATTGGGCTTGGATAAGCCGGGTCGGCGGAAGGTTAACGGAGGGGGCCGGAGGAACGAGAAGGCTGGAGGCCGGAGAAGCCGGGGGGCGGCGGGTTTGCGGGTGGCACGCTTGGCGCCCCGCCGCGCCGGACTCGACCAAATGAGACTTAATTGTTGACGAAAGGGCTCGGGCGCGAGATATACCGCGAATGGCAGCTTGAAGCCCGGCGGCCGGGCTGCAGCCGGCAGCGGGAAACCCGGTTGCCGGGCCGTAGCCGCCAGCGGGAAACGAGCCGGATGGGACGCGGATGCCAGCCGGGAGCGAGCCGGATGGGACGCGGTCGCCAGCCGGAAGCGAGCCGGATAGGACGCTGATGGAGGCCGAAGTCCTGCTTTGGTCCTTCTGGCGCTCCGGGACGCGGGCCCGCCAGCCTTCGCGTCCGCGTCAGGGCCGGATGTTGTCCTGAGCGGTCCTTAACCGTGACGCTTCCGGGTGCGAAGCCCGACCTCAGGCCCGCCCGCAGGGCTTCCGCGCTGGGCGACGGCCCCTCGGACGGCCCGGGCTCGCGGCGCCGTTCCTTGGCTGGCGCGTTGGCCGCGTTGGGCTGCGGTTCCGGGGCTTTGGCATAAGGGCGC
>JAIRZX010000537.1 GCA_031267005.1 Deltaproteobacteria bacterium | reverse complement strand
GGACATCCCCTGGAGCCCGGGCCACCCCTCCAGGGCATTCCTGGAGGAAACCGACGCCCTGTTCGAGCCGGCGCTTTCCGACAAGCCCTTCCTGCTCGCCTGGGGCTTGCGGGACTTCGTGTTCACTCCGATTTTCCTCCACGACTTCAAGCGCCGCCTCCGCCGGGCCAGGACCCTGGCCCTCCCCCGCTCCGGGCACTACCTCCTGGAGGACGAGCCCGACAAGATCCTCAAGGCCTTGAAGCGCTTCTGGACGGGCTCGTAGGCCCGCCGCCCCCCCCGCCCCCCCCTAGCACCGGCGCCTTCGCCGGCCGCCGCCCGCGGCCCCCCCCAGGCACCGGCAAGGCCCTACAGATGCCTTCTGACAGCGAAACAGGCCCGGACGCCGTAGCGGCCGGCCGCGGCCAGGAACAGCGTGCCGACGCCCCGGCGCCTGAGTCCCGAAGCCCGGGTACCCCGGCCTCGGGCCCCGAAGCCGCGAAGCCCCTAGCCGCGGAACCAAAACCCGCGGAACCAGAACCCGCGGAACCCCTTGCCGCGGAACCAGAACCTGCGGAACCCCTCCCCGGCGTGCCACGGGACAGCGGGGAGGGGGACGCCCCGGAACCCGAGGCCCCGGATGAACCCTCCCCCGAGGAGGACCTGGAAGCCTCTCCCGAAGCCGTCCAAGCGTCGGAAGGGGCCATCGATGCCTCCCTGGAAAAGGACCCGACCGCGGCCGCTCCCCCAGAGCCTCCCGCCGCGCCCGCTTCCCCAGAGCCTCCCGCCGCGGCGGCGGCGGCGGCGGCCCGTCCCGTCCCCGGGGCATCCGGGGGGAAATCCGTCCCGATAAGGATTATCGGGCCCGACACGCCGCCTACGGCCGGGAGCCCCGTGGCGGAGGGCCGCCCGGACGCCTTGGGCCGCAGGTTCTTCAACACGGGGGATCTCCTGGCCCGCGCTGCGGCCGAGAGCCCTGATCTCCCGGCGGTGGTGAGCCCCGCCTTCCCGGACTACCGGGGCCGCACCTCGATGACCTTGGCCGAGCTCGACCGCGCGTCCTCGGTCGTGGCCTCTGCCGTGGCCGAGGAAGGCTTCGACCCGGGCGACAGGGCCGTGCTGGCCGTGGGCCCCGGCCCGGACTTCCACGTGCTCGTCTACGCCCTTTTCAAGGCGGGCGTAATCCCGGTCATAGTGGACCCCGGAATGGGGCTCAAGCGGGCCATGGCCTGCCTCGCCGACTCCCGTCCCCAGGGGCTCGTGGGGAGGCCCAAGGCGCACCTGCTGAGCCTCGCGTTCTCGGGGGCCTTCAAGGGCCTCCGCAAGAGGGTCACCGTGGGCCGCACCTGGGGATGGGGGGGCGCCACGTACTCGGCCATGCGGGAAAGGCCCGGGCCCCCGAGGCCGACCGTCGAGACCCTGGAGGGAGATCCCGCGGCCATCCTCTTCACGTCCGGCTCCACCGGGCCCGCCAAGGGGGTCGTCTACACCCACGCCATGTTCAGGGCTCAGGTGGAGTCCATCGCCTCCTCCTTCGGGCTGGAGGAGGGCGGCACGGAACTAGTGACCTTCCCGCTGTTCGGGCTCTTCTGCCCGGTCCTGAAGCTCACGGCGGCCATTGCCGACATGGACCCCCAGCGCCCAGGGGACGCGGACCCCAAGCGCATCGTGACCTCCATAACCCGCCACGGGGCCGACAGCCTGTTCGCGTCCCCGGCGCTCCTGGCCAACCTCGCCTCCCACTGCCGGGCCCGCGGCATAACCCTCCCTGGCCTGAAGACCGTCATCTGCGCCGGGGCGCCGACCCGGCCGGCGGTCGTAAGCGACATGAAGTCGGTCTTAATGCCTGGCGCCAAGCTGTTCACGCCCTACGGGGCCACCGAGGGCATGCCGCTCACCGCCGTCGAGGCCGACGAGATAGCCGAGGCGAGGGGCATGAGCGAGCAGGGCTTCGGCATCTGCGTGGGCCGCCCCGTGGAGGGCTGCGACGTGCGGGTCATCGGCGTGAGCGACAGCCCGGTCAACAGCTTCTCGGAGAAGGACGTCCTCCCCCAGGGCGAGGTGGGGGAGCTCGTGGCCCGGGGCCCGGTCGTCGCCGAGAGCTACTTTGACATGCCGCAGGCGAACGCCCTTGCCATGACCCTGGGCCCCGACGGGGGCCCGTGGAGGCGCATGGGGGACGCGGGCTGGCGGGACGCCAGGGGCCGCGTGTGGTTCTGCGGCAGGAAGGCCCAGAGGGTCACGACGGAGTCCGGCCCCCTCTTCACGATCCCCTGCGAGTCCGTCTTCAACAACCACCCCCTGGTCAGGCGCTCCGCACTCGTGGGCATCGGCGATCCAGGCCACAAGCACCCCGTGGCGGTGATAGAGCCGGCTAAAAAGCTCTCCCGTGACCGCTGGAAGGCGCTCGTGCGCGAGCTCGCCACCCTCGCCAAGTCCAACCCCCGCACCAAGGGCATCTCGACCTTCCTGAAGAAGGACTTTTTCCCCGTTGACCTCCGCCACAACGCCAAGATCAGCCGCGAAAAGCTCGCCGTCTGGGCCCAGAGGGAGCTCGCCGCCGGCGGGCGGGCGCCGTCCTCCGGGGAGGGCGGGGCCTGAAAGGGCCAGCCTGCTTTCCAGGAAGGCCGGACGGGCCCGGGAACTCGCAGGAGGCTTCCGGACGGTCAAGGTGGTTCCGGGGAAAAGACAGGGCCTCCCGGCAGGGTCCGCGGCGGGCGCGCGGGCGGCTACGGCCGCGCCCCCGGCCTGAAGTTCATATATCGGCGCGGTTTCCGGAAGCAAGCGGCCGCGCGATAAAAATTCCGTCCCGTGAACCGGCCCCGGCGGCCGGGTGGGGTCCGGAAGGGAAGGAAACGGTCCTGAACCGGCTCTCCCCGGCGCCAGCCTGGTTCCCGCGACCCCGCGCCGCAACGAGGATCCCCTGGGCCGGGCCCAATCGCTTATTTCCGTTCAGGAGTCCCTTCCCCGCCGGCCGGGGGAATCCCCGTGCCGGACAGGAAGCCTTTACCGCCCCGTCAAAATGTGGTATCTTGAAAAGCTCACAAGGAAAGCCCTCGACGGCAATCCCGGCCGCCGCCCGCCCGGACCCGGGGCGTCCCCGGCCGCGTGGGCCGCGGGATTTCCGAAGTAATAAGGAGCGTAGCCGGAGGACCCATGCTGCAAGCCAAGGTGAAGAAGGACGATTTTCTCAAGGGTCTCGCCCAGACCTCGAACATAGCCGGTAAGTTCCACTCCATGCCCATCCTGTCCAACGTCCTCCTGGAGACGTTAAACGGGAAGCTCATTTTGAGCGCCACCGACCTGGAGATCACCTTCCAGGCCTTCTACGAGTGCGAAGTGCTCGAAGACGGGAGGATTACCGTCCCCGCCAAGACCTTGATCGACACGGTGAAGGGCATGGCGGACGAGTACATAACGCTCGTCGAGAAGGAGGGCCAGACCCTGGAGATCTCGAACCAGTCCTTCAAGGGAAGCATCTACGGGCTCTCCGCTGACGACTTCCCCCGCCTGCCCCCTTTCGAGGACTCCGAGGACGACATGGCCGAGTTCGGCGCCGACTCGCTCCTGGACGCCATCAACAAGACCATCACCTCGGTCTCGACCAACACCTCCAACTTCAACCTGGGGGGCATCTTCTTCACCAAGGAGAACAAGGACGGCGAGGGCGAGACGGTTCGCGTGGTCTCCTCCGACTCCAACAGGCTCAACGTCGCGACGCTCCGCCCCGCAAAAATCGAGAACTTCAAGGTGGAGGAGGGGGTGCTCGTCTCCCGCAAGGGCTTGGGCGAACTCAAGACCTTGGCCGAGAGCAACGACAGCATCCACATGGGGATCAACACCTCGAGGCAGCTCGCCTGCAAGTGCGAGGGATCGATCCTGGTCATGCGGCTCCTGGACGGCAAGTTCCCCGACTACAACGCGCT